>JAGOVA010000003.1:0-69455 GCA_018061005.1 Sterolibacterium sp.
TCGTCATGCTGGTTTATCCTCATGAAATATTGCAAAATCACATCCTTCGGGTTTGAAGGCGTGAAGATGCAGAATAGATCATGCGGTTCGGCGAGGCGATTCCTCCGCGTAGCGGCTTCGTTCAACCCCCGGATCCGCGTGATTGATGGAGCCAGTTTTTATGCGCGGGTGACGGGTCGGGAGGACGCGTTAGCGCAGTTGTTTGACGCGTTACCCCGGGTGCTTGCGGATTGCTATCCCGATAGCCGTCATCAACTGGCGAGCCTGGGCAAAGCCGGTGATTACTTCAGGAAGGCGTATGGGGCGTGACGTGTTCCAGGTCGGGCGTGTATTCCCCTGTCAGCATGGCAATCACGGCTTTACCAATGTGGTAACCCAGATTGACAGGCACTGCGTTGCCGATCTGTTTGTATTGAGCCGCCGTGCTGCCCATAAACGTCCAGTCGTCAGGAAATGACTGGATGCGAGCGTATTCACGCACGGTCAATGGGCGGGTCTCATCGGGGTGGCAACGTTCGGTTTGTTTTTGTGCCGGGTTGCAGGTGAGGGTCAGCGAGGGCTCATCCCAGGCCAGTCGTCGCGCCATGCCTGTCTTTCCGCCCCCCAGGTGAAAGCTGGCACCCATATAACTCTGTTGCACCGGTAAGGGCAGGTCACGCCAATAGCCCCCTTCAGGCACCTGCATCATGATGTTCAGTTTTTTTTCGGTGTATTGCTGGCCCGCAGACAACGGCACGTCCTGCAATGCTTCGCGCACGCTGACGGTGTAATTTTTTTCCACGGGAAAGGCGATGGAGTGGCCGAGGTCTTTGCGAACACCCAAAATGACCAGGCGCTCACGTTTTTGTGCGACATCCAGGTATTGTGCGCGTAACACCCGGTACGCCACAAAATAGCCCAGTTCGTCGAGTACGCGCAGCATGGTTTCCAGCGTGCGTCCGCTGTCGTGCCGCAGCAACCCTTTGACATTTTCACCCACAATGACTTTCGGCTGTATTTCCTGAACGGCACGCGCAAATTCGTAGAACAACGTGCCGCGAGTATCTTCAAACCCCAGACGTTTCCCCGCATAACTGAAGGCCTGGCAGGGAAAGCCGCCCGCTACGACAGCGGCCTCAACATTAACAAAGCTGACGTGGTGAATATCGCCCTCGATGGTTTTCCATTCAGGGCGGTTGTGGCGCAGGGTGGCGCAGGCGTGTTTGTCCAGTTCCACCAACATTTCACAACCCAGACCGGCATTTTCCATGCCCAATGCCAGCCCGCCCGCGCCCGAAAACAGTTCAACGACTTTGTAAGGGGATGGCTGGGTGGCTTTCAGCGTGGCAAATGGGCGTTCAACCTGTTTGGTCTCCCCCGTTTTTTCGAGTACCCGACGGACTTCGTCGGCATGGAAAATCCGGTTTCCTTTTTCGCAGCGTCGTGCCTTGATCAGCCCCTTTTTTTCCCAGCGACGGATGGTGTCGATGGATACATTCAGTGCCGCGCTGACCTCTGAAATCGGGTGCCATTCCATGTTAATAACCTTTGCCTATGCACGGGTTACTTATTGTATCCGATCCCGGTTGGAACGAACAGCGAGAGGGGGGCGAAGAGTTTCAGGCAAAGTGATCGTAGCCGCGACGGGCGGGGGTGATGTTTTTTCCATCGGCATCGAGGAGTTGCAACTGCTGAGCGGGTATGGTTTCAGTGTGTGTGATCTGGCCGATGCAGGTGAGCGGCAGGTTGAGTTGCGCGCTGAGGGCGCGTATGGCCGCGTGTTGTGCGGGGGCTGCGGTGAATAGCAGTTCGTAGTCGTCACCACCGGCCAGCAGGCAGTTTTGCGCCAGTGCGGCATCGACCCCGGTGTTGAGGGCTGTGTGTGGTAGATGAGACAGCAGGGGCAGATGCAGTGTGGCCGCCTTGGCGGATTGTTCGAGGATGTGCCCCAGATCGGCCAGCAGGCCGTCGGAGATGTCGATGGCGGCGGTGGCAAGGTGGTGTTGCTGCAGTGCGCGTCCGAGTGCCACACGTGGTTGCGGGCGGTGCAGGGCGTGCAGGCAGGCGGGTTGTTGGGCGGGCGGCAGGGTGCAGCGGCCTTGCAGATGCGCCAGCCCTAGCGCGGCCAGCCCGGGGCTGCCGCTGACCCAGATTTCATCGCCTTCTTGCGCGCCGGAGCGCAGCAGGGCGCGCTGGCTTTCTACTTCGCCGAAAATGGTGACGCAGAAATTGAGGGCGCCGTGGGTGGTGCAAGTGGTGTCGCCGCCGATCACGTCGATGTCGAACGCATCGGCGCAGGCAAAAAAGCCGTCGGCAAAAGCGGCGATCCAGGGCTCATTAGCGGCGTAGTCTGCCGGCAAGGCGGCGGCCAGCAGTGCCCAGCGCGGGTGGGCACCCATGGCGGCGAGGTCGGAGACATTCACGGCCAGGGTTTTCCAGCCAAGTGCGGCGGGGTCGGTGTCGGGCAGGAAATGCGTGCCGCAGACCAGCATGTCGGTGGAGATGGCCAGTTCATGGCCTGCAGCGGGGCGCACGATGGCTGCGTCGTCGCCCACCCCCAGCACGCTGTGGCGGGTGGGGCGGGTGAAGTGACGGGCGATCAGGGCGAATTCAGAGGGCATGGTGACCCGTTCGCTTCAGGTTTTAGCCGCGCCGGGCTTCGTGCGGGCGCAGGTCGGGGGCGAGTTTGTCGAGCACGCCGTTGATGAATTTGTGGCCGTCCGTGCCGCCATAATCCTTGGCCAGATCTATCGCTTCGTTGAGAATTACGCGATAGGGCACTTCCGGGAAATGATTGAATTCGCAGGCGGCCATCAGCAGAATGGCGCGTTCGATGGGCGAGACTTCGTTCCAGGGGCGCGACAGGTGCGGCTCGATGGCGGCTTGCAGCGTGGCCGCGTGGTCGAGCGTTTGCGTGAGCAGCCCGCGATAGAGGGGCAGGTCGGCCTTGTCGAAATGGGTGATGTCGACGGCGTGGCCTTCGATGGCGGCTTGATCCTGGCCGCCGACCATCCATTGATACAGCCCCTGCAGGACGAATTCACGCGCCCGGCGACGTGGTGTTTTGGCGGCCATCAGCGGACTGCTTTCAGTAGATTGATCATTTCAATGGCGGCCTGGGCGGCTTCTGCGCCCTTGATGTGCATGCGCGCCAGTGCCTGGTCGTCGTCTTCGGTGGTCAGCACGGCGTTGGCGATGGGGATGCCGGTTTTCAGCTGGACATCGAGCACGCCGCGTGCGGATTCGTTGGAAACGATTTCGAAGTGATAGGTTTCGCCACGGATCACGCAGCCGATGGCGATTAACGCATCGAACCGGCCACTTTGCGCCATGACCTGCAACACCAGTGGAATCTCCAGTGCGCCAGGGACGCTGGTGCGGGTGATGGCCTCGGTGCCCACCCCCAGCCGTTGCAGTTCGGTGATGCAGGCCGAAATCAGGCCGTCACCGATGTCGGGGTTGAAACGGCTTTCGACGATGCCGATGCGTAAGCCCGCCCCGGCGAGGTTGGCTTCGATTTCCTTGATTTGTGCGGAGGACATGATGAGATTTCCGGTTCAGGTTTTGCTGCCGTCCGGTGCCAGATAGCCGCAGACTTCGAGGCCGAAGCCGGTCATGCTGGGCATCTTGCGCGGGCTGGACATCAGGCGCATCTTGCCGACCCCCAGGCTGCGGAGGATCTGTGCGCCGATGCCGTAGGTGCGGGGATCCCACTTTACGGCGGGGCGGCTGGGGGTGTCGGTGGCATCGGCGTGCAGGGCGGCGAGCAGGCTCTGGCCACTTTCCGGATTCTGGCGTTGCAGCAGGATGATCACGCCCGAGTCGGCGGTTGCGATGGTCTGCATGGCCTGATCCACATTGAATGAGCTGCGGGTACGTTTGCAGTCGAGAAAATCCAGTAGCGATGCCGACTCCTGCACGCGCACCAGGGTTTCCTGATCGCGCTGGATGTCGCCCCGGGTGAGTGCCAGATGCACTTCGCCCGAGGTTTTGTCTTCAAACGCTGTCAGCCGGAATACCCCGTGGTGACTGAGGATTTCTTTTTCAGCCACGCATTCGATCAGGGTTTCCGTTTCGCTGCGGTAGTGGATGAGGTCGGCAATGGTGCCGATCTTGAGGCCGTGTTCTTTTGCGTATTCGATCAGGTCGGGCAGCCGCGCCATGCTGCCGTCTTCCTTGAGGATTTCGCAGATCACCGCAGACGGTTCGCAACCGGCAATGGCGGAAAGATCGCAGCCCGCTTCGGTGTGGCCAGCACGCACCAGCACGCCGCCGGGCTTGGCCATGATCGGGAAAATGTGACCGGGCTGGACGATGTCGGTGGCTTTGGCGTTTTTGGCAACGGCGGCCTGTACGGTGCGTGCGCGGTCGTGTGCTGAAATGCCGGTGGTCACGCCTTCGGCCGCTTCGATGGAAACGGTGAAGGCGGTCGAAAACTGGCTGCGGTTGTCGCGCGCCATTTGGGGCAGGCCGAGCTGGCGGCAGCGTTCTTCAGTGAGCGTCAGGCACACCAGACCACGGCCATGCCGTGCCATGAAGTTGATGATTTCGGGCGTGACGTGTTCGGCGGCAATCACCAGATCGCCTTCGTTTTCACGGTCTTCCTCGTCGACGAGGATGACCATCTTGCCGGCACGGATGTCGGCGATAATGTCCTGGATCGGGCTGACGCTCATGATGTCCTGCTGACCGAAGGTGAGGGAAAAGGACACACATTCTAATCGTTTCAGGAACCCGCTGACGGTTGCGCTCAAACTTATGAATCATGAGGAAATCTATCCGGTCGTGCTGCTGGCCATTCTGTTGCTGGGGGGTTTCACCCTGTATGGCACGGTCAACAACCTGAGCCCTTATGGGCGGCTGAAAGCCGCCGATGCGAAGGCCTGGAGCCTGCCTTCATCATGGGCCTGGCTGCTGTTTGAAAGTCCGCAACTGTTTGCTTTCGCGCTTACTTTCTGGTGGACGGCGGCGCATCCTTCGCCCACCGCCGTGTGGCTGTTCGCACTCTGGCAAACACATTACCTGTATCGGGGGCTCATTTATCCGCTGCGACGTAATGACCAGGGCAAACGGTTTCCGCTGCTCAATGTGTTGTTTGGCTTTTTGTTTAATCTGATGAACGGTTACGCCAATGGTTATGCAGTGGCACATGCCGGGCATCTGGCCACACTGGCGTGGCTGACAACCCCCTGGTTCATTGGCGGGTTGATGATGGCGGCGACAGGCTGGTGGATCAATTTTCAGGCCGATAACCGGCTCATTGACTTGCGTCGCGACGGTTCGACGGGTTACAAGATTCCTTATGGGGGCTGCTTTCGTTATGTTTCTGCCGCCAATTATTTTGGCGAAATCCTGCTCTGGAGCGGTTGGGCATTGATGACGCTGACCTGGGCGAGCGGCGTGTTCGTGTTATTTACACTGGCCAATCTGGTGCCTCGCGCGCTCATCAGTCATCGCTGGTATCGCACGCAGTTTCCTGATTATCCGGCGCAGCGGCGGGCGATCATTCCCTTTCTGCTCTGAGCGCCTCTGAGTGGTTCTGAGCAGTTATGCGGGGCTGGTAGAATCCTCCCTTTTTCACACATCTTTCCGGATTCATCATGTCGATCAAGAAAACTTCGGTTCTAAATTGCAGTGTCGCGCTGGCCATGCTGGCGATTTCCTCCACCACCTGGGCGACCAATGGCTATTTTCAGCATGGCTATGGCGTTAAATCGCAGGGCATGGCGGGGGTGGGCATCGCGCTGCCGCAGGATGGTCTGGCGGCAGCGACCAATCCGGCCGGGCAGGCGTTCGTTGGGGATCGCGCAGATCTCGGCCTGACCTGGTTTGTGCCCAAGCGCGGCGCCGAGGTGGTGGGTAATCCGATGATCAGTGGCTCTTACGACGGCAACGAAACTCGCAATTTCTTCATTCCCGAATTTGGCTATGTCAAACAGGTGACGCCGGCGCTGGCAGCGGGAGTGGCCGTGTATGGCAATGGCGGCATGAATACGGATTATTCGCGTAATCCTTTTGCCGGTTTCGGCTCGACGGGCACGGCTTACATGAACATGGAACAACTGTTCATCGCGCCGGCATTGGCCTGGAAGGTGACCCCGCAGCAATCACTGGGCGTGGCCTTGAATCTGGCGTATCAGCGTTTCTCGATCAAGGGTCTGGGCGCGTTTGCCAACCCCATGTTTTCGTCTGACACCGCCCATGTGACCGATCGCGGAACAGACACCAGCACCGGTGCGGGCGTGCGTCTGGGCTGGACGGGGCAAGTGCTGCCGAGCCTCACGCTGGGCGCGACCTGGGCATCGAAAACCCGCATGGGCAAGCTGGACAAGTATCGCGGCCTGTTTGCCGAGCAGGGTAGCTTCGATGTGCCGGCCAACTATGGCGTGGGCGTGGCCTGGAAACCGTTGGGCGCGCAGGATGCACTCACGCTGGCGCTGGATGTGCAACGCATAGAATATAGCGGCGTGAAATCCGTTGGTAATTCACTGGCCAACCTGTTCGCGGGCAATCCGCTCGGCTCGAACAACGGCGGCGGTTTCGGCTGGCGTGATGTGACGGCGACCAAGCTGGGCGTGAGTTACGAGGCGAGCCGTGATTTGACGCTGCGTGCCGGTTACAGCCACAACACCCAGCCGATTCCGGCCGACCAGACGATGTTCAACATCATCGCGCCGGGGGTCATCAAGGAGCACCTTTCGCTGGGCGGAAGCTGGAAGATTGGCACTGGCGAACTGAGTGCCGCTTACACCCATGCCTTCAAGAACACGGTGAACGGTTCTGGCTCGATCCCCGCCATGATGGGCGGGGGTGAAGCCAATCTACACCTGAAGGAAGACATCTTCGGCGTGGCCTGGGGCTGGAAGCTGTAATCGGTTCGTCATACGTCTGCTGCACGGTCTGACCACAGGCCGTGCAGCAAGGCGCCGATCAGGATGCAGATCAACGCCACCAGCAGGTCGTAGCGGCCGATCACGATGCCCGCGCCCAGTCCGGCCAGTGCCGGGCCTGGGCAGACGCCACACAAGCCCCATCCCAGACCAAACAGCACGCCGCCCAGCGCACTCTGGCGATCGAGCGTGAACGGGCGTTTTTCAAATTCGTTGCCCAGCAGGGCGCGTGCGCGCAGGCGCGGCAGCAGCTGAAACACCAGCAGATTCACGCCGACCGCACTGCCCAGCACCAGCAGCAGGCCGAGATCCTGCAGGGTGAGAAATGCCAGGATGGATTCCGGGCGGATCATCGTCGCCCAGGCAAGCCCGAAACCAAACAGCAGACCACTGGCGAGGGTGAAGAACAGGTCGAGTAACGGTTTCATGTTCATGGTTCAGACCCCCAGACGTGCCATCAGCAGGGCGGTTGCAATCGCTGTGCTGAGAAAGGTGCAGACCATCAGGATCGAGCCGCCCGACAGTGAAGCCATGCCGCAGATACCGTGGCCGGAGGTGCAGCCGCCGCCCAGGCGCGCGCCAAAGCCGATCAGTAACCCACCGACGGCAAATTTCCAGAGTGGAATCTGCGTGGCTTCCATCGGCAGGCCGATGGCGGCATACAGCAGCCCGCCCAGCAACATGCCGATGGCGTAGGTGTTGCGCCACTGGCGGCTGCCCAGCAGGCTGGCCTGGCGGAAGAAGGGGGTTTGCAGAAAGTAGGTCCAGACCGCGCTGAGGAAGGTGGACGCGCCGCCCTGGCGACCGGTGGTGGCGTAAAGCAGCGCCACGCCACTCCCCATGATGAGGCCGCCAATCAGATAGGGCGCAAAGCCGTGAGGAAACAAGGTGTCGATCATGATGTTCAGTGTAAAGGTCAGGGGGCGGTCGGTGGGAAATCAGTCGGCGTAGGCTGCCGTCAGTGCCGCGATCATCCAGGCGTGGTCGAGCACACCGGCACTTTCGCGCGCGCTGTGCATGGCCCACATCGGTGAGCCGACATCCACACTGGCGATCCCCAGTTGCGCCGCCAGCAGGGGGCCGATGGTGCTGCCACAGCCCAGGTCGCTGCGATGGGCGTATTGCTGGAAGGGCACACCGGCGGTCTTGCAGCAGCGCATGAAACGCGCCGCCGTTTCGGCCTGCGTGGCATATCGCTGGCTGGCGTGGGTTTTGATGACCGGCCCGCCATTGACGGCGACCTTGTGAGCGGGCTCGTAAGCCGCCGGAAAATTGGGCTGATAAGCATGCGCCATGTCGGCACTGATGAAAAAACTGCGGGCGCGGGCGCGTAGCTGGTCTTCGGCATCCAGCCCCATTTGCGAGGAGATGCGGGTGAGCACATCGGCCAGGAAACTGCCCGCCGCACCCGTCGCACTTTCGCTGCCGACTTCTTCGTGATCAAACAGGGCGGCCATGCAGGTGGCTGTGGGCTGCGGGGTGGCGACCAGGGCGCGAAGTGCCGCGCAGGAGGAGGCGAGATTGTCGAGCTGGCGGCTGGCGATGAATTCTTCGTTGGCGCCCCACAGACTGCCGGGTTGCGCGTCATGCACATTCAGTTCCCAGCTTTGAATGTCGCAGGCTTCGGCTTGCACCGCGCTGGCCAGCAAGCCGCGAAAACGGGCTTCGGCGGAATGTTCGTCGCTGGCACTCAGGAGCGAGAGTTGCGCCAGCAGCAGCGGCAGCTCGGTTTGCCGGTTGAGCTTGAGCCCTTGCTCATTCACCTCGCGGTTCATGTGGATGGCGAGATTGGGCAGCCGCAGCAAGGGACGGGGAAAGCGCAGCAGACGTGGAACCAGCCCGGTCTTTGTCTGCACCACGACGCGTCCGGCCAGGCTCAGGTCGCGGTCGGTGAAGCTGGCCAGGATCGGCCCGCCATACACTTCGACCGCCAGCCGTGCCAGGCCATCGCTTGCCAGCGTGGCTTTGGGTTTGAGACGCAGGGCGGGGGAGTCGGTATGCGTGCCGACGATGCGAAAGCCGGTTTCCGTCAAAGGCTGGCTGCCCATGACAAACGCAATCAGCGCGGCACCGCCTCGCACGACGTAATAACGGCCACCGGCCTGCAAAGACCAGCGCGCGGTCTCGTCAAGCGCGCTGTAACCCTGGGCATCCAGCCGTGCTGTGGCGGTCGCAACAGCATGCCAGGGGCTGGGGCTGGCGTCGATGAAGTCAATCAGGTCAAGCGCGGCAGCGCGGGCGGTGGGGGAAATGTTCATCATTTAATGGGCGCTGGTCAGTCGCTCGCAATAGCGGGCGATCGCGTCGTTTCGTATTTCATTGATTTAGCGGAATTTCGCGCAACCCCGTATTGTCCCAGAAGGGGTTTGGACGTAGCAAGGCCACTAAACATTCTTCCCCCACAGCAGTGGGCGTAACTCGCTGACCAGTTCATTCAGGGGCGGCGCCTGCAGTTTGTTCTTGTTGAGAAAAGCCTTCCACTGCTGAATCTTCGTACCGTCGTGGGTAAATGCATCCGACAAACCCAGCGGCAGTTCCTGTGGCATGGGGGTTCCCCGTCGCGAGAACGTCGCGGCAATGGCTTCCTGCAAGATGTTGGGGTCAAACGGAACATGTTTTGCCAGCATCCAAAGATCAAAATAGTCTTTGAGGCGGGTGTTTACCATGCCAAGGCTGACCATCGCTTGGTACTTCTCGGCGACGACGGTATAGGCCGGATAGGCTCTCATCACCGGCGCGGCCATGTCGTCAAGCAGCACGGGGAAGGTCACGCGTTCTGGTTCTGGCGTGATGGCATCACCATAGCCCACGTCGATCTGGACGGCGCAACGGGCACCATCCAGAATTCCGAGCAAGGTCACGCGAATCCTCGCGTAGTGAGCCTCCTTGCGTATCTCTGCTGCGCGTATCGTAGTTGCGTCGAAGGTGATGCCGTCTTCGCATGCAAGGACACAGACTTCGCGGAAGATATTTGCTACAGCATCCCCTTCAGGCTGGCCAAGGCCGAGCAAGTCTATGTCACGCGTAGGGCGATGCGGTTGATCGAACCAGAGATCAAATAGCAATGCGCCCTTGAGCAGAAACGCATCATGCCATAGTCGGCGCCATTGTCTTTGGCGCGGTTTAGCAAACGGACACGAACTGATGCCCCAATGTTCTTGTGGGCACTCATGGCTTGGCTCCCAGTGCTTCCATATAAGGGCGCATCACGTTCGCCACCCGGCAAATTTGCGCGTAACGCCAGAGTTCATCCATGGTCACGCGTCGCGCTGCCCATGCTTCATTCAGGGCTTCCAACGCCACATCAAGCCCCAGCTTGTTGCGGAATTTGAAGCAATCAGCTACCGTTTTTGCCACGCAGAATACGCGCACGCTGGTTCCGGCAACATTCGCGCTCTCTATGCCGGTCGTCATGGCTACACCGGACATGTGAACAATACGAAGCGGTGGGTAGTCGAGCTTCGGCGGGTGTGCCTTATGGGGGATTGCCAGCCAGATTTCAGAGGATTGCTGGGTAGTCAACTCATGAAATCGCAGGGCTGAAATCAGGCACACCACGCCGCGCTCACTTTTGGCCGATACCTCAGCCAGCGCCCCGTTTTCCGAGAATGGTCTGTCCGGCAGCGCATACAGGCCGCGCCCAAGCCTGGAGAGAAGCCCTTCGCGTACGAGCTTCGCAAGTGCGACCCGTGATTCTCCTGCGGCACACACATCACGCGTGCGCAGTACGCCCTTGCTATGCGCAAGATTCAGTATGGGGTGGTACGGTGTGTTTGCCATGCGGTTAAGCTTGTACAAATGCGCGGCACAAATCAAAAAATACCGACGTTTTGTATTGTTTCTGCAGGCGGCGTGAGCATCTTTTGTAACCCCCTGCGTCGTCGTTATTCAGGTACAGGATGCCAAAGTCATCCTCTCGCAATAGCGGGCGATCTGGTCGATTTCCAGATTGACGCGGCTGCCGGGCTGGAGGTGACGCAGGGTGGTGACGGCCACCGTGTGCGGGATCAGGTTGATCGAAAAATCCGCGCCGTCGGCGACATCCACGACATCATTGATGGTGAGGCTAACGCCCTGGACGGCGATCGAGCCTTTGCGGGCGATGTAGCGTGCGAGGGCTTGGGGGGCGCGGATTACCAGCAGGTGAGATTCGCCGATGGGCTCGAAGCGGACGACCGTGCCGATGCCATCGACATGGCCGCTGACCAGATGGCCGCCGAGGCGGTCGGCCAGACGCAGCGCCTTTTCGAGGTTGACTTCGTTCATGCCGTCGAGCCCGCTGGTGCAGTCGAGGGTTGCACGCGAAACGTCGATTTTGTATTGATGCGCGCTTATTTCGATGACGGTGAGACACACACCGTTGTGGGCGATGGAGTCGCCCAGGGCGACATCGGTGAGATCGAGGTCGGGCGCATCGATGGTCAGGCGCAGGCCTTGTTCAAGGGGCTGGATGTGGGAGATTTTGCCGATGGCGGCGACGATGCCTGTGAACATGATGGTGGATGGGTACGGAGGATTAAAAAATCTGTTGCAGGATGGGCAGGAAGGTTTCGGCGGGCTGAAAGCCGATGACGCGCAGGTCGTGGTTTTCCTGGCCTTGGGCGTTGAAGAAGATGATGCCGGGCGGGCCGAAGAGCTCGAAACGCTTGAGCAGTGCGCGGTCGTCGGCGGTGTCTTCGGTGACATCCACCTGCAGCAGTTGCATCCGGTTCATCTGCGCGGCGACTTGTGGGTCGGCAAAGGTGAGCCGTTCCATTTCCTTGCAGGAGACGCACCAGTCGGCGTAGAAGTCGAGCAGCACCGGGCGGCTGGGGTTTTTCAGGTGGGCTTCGAGTTCGGTTAGGGTCTTGATGCGAGTGAAGTGCGTCGGGGTTTCGGTGGGGCGAGTGTGTGGGGTGGCATTGCCGCGCAGAAAGCCCAGAGGTTGCAGCGGATCGCGGCTGCCGCCCAGCGCGCCCATCAGGAGGGCGGCGCCGAGCAGTAACGAGATCACCCCCAGCCCTTTGCCCAGCTTTTGCCAGCCGTGGGCGCGCGGCGGCAGGGGGTCGAGGGCGTGCAGGTAAATGGCGGGCAGGATTAGCAGCGCGGCCCAGGCGAGCATTTGCGCCATCAGCGGAATGACGGGTGAGATGAGCCAGATGGCGACCCCCAGCAGCAGTACGCCGAAGAAACGGTTGACGGCATTCATCCACGGCCCGGGTTTGGGCAGCAGGTGACGTGCCGAGGCGCCGATGAGGATGAGCGGCAGCCCCATGCCCAGCCCCAGGGCAAAGAGTGCCAGCCCGCCCAGTAGTGCTTCGCCGGTTTTGGCGATGTAGAGCAGTGCGCCGGCCAGCGGTGCGGCTACGCAGGGGCCGACGATGGCGGCGGAAATCACGCCCATCAGGAATACGCCATGCAGGCTGCCGCCTTGTTGCCGGTTGGCTTCGTCGCGGAAGCGGCCTTGCAGGAAGCTGGGCATCTGCAATTCGTACACGCCGAACATCGACAGGGCGAGCAGGACGAAAATCAGTGCGCCAAAGCCGAGAAACCAGACGTTCTGCAAGGCGGCAGACACGAGTGTGCCGGAAAGCCCGGCGGCCACTCCGACGGCGGCATAGGTGAGTGCCATGCCGATGACGTAGGCGAATGAGAGGGCAAAGGCACGGCCACGGCCGATGTCATGGCCATGGCCGACGATGATGCCGGAGAGGATGGGCACCATCGGCAACATGCAGGGCGTGAATGCCAGCACCAGGCCAGAACCGAGAAAGAACAGCAGGCTGGCGCCGAGGCTGGCATCTTTGATGAGGCGGGCGATGCGTGAGGATTCATCCCCTTTTTCCGGGGGGGCTGTGGGCGGCGCGGTTTCGGTCATGTCCGGTGCTTCGGCAGGCGCTGTGCTCATCGGCAAGGGCGGTGCGGGCGCGTCGAACTGTTGGGGTGTGCGTGATGTGAGGGGGGCGGGGCGGCTTGCCGGGGTGCTGGCGGGGAATGTGATGACTGTTTGTTGTGCCAGCGGCGGGTAGCAGATGCCCATGTCGGCACAGCCTTGCGAGCGCGCCTTGAGGGTGAATTGTGAGCGGTCGCCCGCTTCGACCGGCAGGCGGATCGTGACGCTGTCGTGATAGGTTTCCACTGAGCCAAAGTTGTCATCCGCCTTGAGCTTGCCAGGCGGAAGTTGCGCTGCGCCGAGCTTGATCGAGGCGGGTTCTGCTTCGAAACGGAACTTGTCGCGATAGAGGTAGTACTCAGGCGCGATCTGCCAGCGCGCTTCAATCGTGTGTGCGTCGAGTGCGCGGGCGGAAAAGCGGAATGCCTGATTTGGATCGAGCGGATCGGCGTTGGCGGGCTGCAGATGCGCCAGCCCGGTCAATAGCAGCAATAAGGTGAGCAGCAGTCGTTTCAGCATGATGGGGTGGCGGGCGTAGATGCCGACGTAGCGGCGGGGGTCGTGGTTTCGGCGATCCAGCCCAGGTAGGCATCCAGGCCGTCAGTTATTGGGACTGCGATGATTTCGGGAAGTTCATAGGGATGTGCGTGACGGATGGCTGCTTCCAGTTCGGCATAACGTGTGGTTGTGGTTTTGATGAGTAATGGCACTTCGCTTGCCGTTTCAATCTGCGCTTGCCAGCGGTAGATCGAATGGCAGGGCGCCAGAATATTCACGCAGGCCGCCAGCCGGGCTTCAACGAGTTGTGTGGCCAGCGCGTGCGCCGCAGGTGCGTCAGGCAGGTTGGTCAGGACGAGCAGCGCGTGGGGATCGGCGTGAGGGGTAGAGGATGCGGGCATTTTCATCGGGCAATTTTACCTTGCCCAGCGGCCATGAGCGGATGTCGGCAGGCGCAAACGGTGAGGTATGGGCGATGTGGTCGGTGGATCGGTGTCAGGTGCTGATGGCGCTGGTTTTCAGGTTGAACACGGCGGGAATGACGGAATGCGGGATAATGCCCGGATACTGTTGGGGTGCAGGCGATCTGATCACTATATGGTTGAAAATAATCGGGATGTTGAGGGCAGTGGCGCGCGTGCGCTGGCGTTGGTTGATGTTGAGGTTGATCCGGACAAGGAGCTGGCGCTGTTGGCGGCTGCCCGCTTGAAGGCGCAGGCAGAGCGTGAATTCGCACAAAACCTGGCCTTGAGCATCGAGGCCGAGCAGGCGGCTGAGTTGCTGGCGGTTGAACGAATGGCGGCCGAAGGCAAGGCGGCTGTTGAGGCGCGGCGGCGCGAGAAGGTGGAGGCCGAGGCGCGGCGCGCGACCGAACAGCGACTGGTGGCTGAACGCGAACGCGAGCAGGCTGCGCTGGCGCGACAACAGGCCGAGGAGCTGACCGAGCGGGAGGTTGCGGCGCGCGAACGAACAGCAGCGGAAATTCTTGAATCGGCGCGCAACCGGGCGGCGGCGGATGATGCCGCGATCGAGGCAGGGCGACGGCGTATCGAGTCGGACAAGCGCACCGTTCGCCATTGTGCGGAACAGGCGGCGGCGGAAGCCGAGGCGGAGCGTGTGGCGCGTGCGCGGGTTGAAACGGATGCCCAGGTGCTGGAAGCCTTTCGCCAGCGCGAGCAGGCGGAAGCCGAGGCGCAGGCGCTGGCGGATATCCGCTTGCGCGCCGACAGCATCTTGCTGACCCAGGCGCAGGCGTTGATTGAGGCCGAGCGTGCGGCCGAGGCGGCAGCCGCCAAACGGCTGGATGCCGAAAACGCAGCAGCCCGGGTGGCGCGTGACAAGCTCGATGCCGAAGCCGAAGCCACACAACGGAACAAGGTGCGGATCGAAACCGAACGCAAGGCCGATGCGGTGGCGCAGGAGCGACTCAAGGCGGCAGAGGAATTGCGGAGCGAAATCACCCTGCAGCGTGAAACGGCAAAGCAGGCGGGAGCCAAACGGCGTGCCCGGCTCAAGCTGGAGTGGCAGGCGTTTCGTGGTGGGTTGCGGGTGATGGGCGGGCGTTGGCTGGGCGCGATGATCGTGTTGCTGCTGCTGATCGGGGGTTGGGCGGGTGCTTTGCTGGGCGGTGTGGCGGTGGATCGGGCAGGTACAGCGGAGCCTGCGCTGTGGGCGGGCACTGCTGAAGCCTGTCCGCCCGCGCCCAGCGCGGCAATCTCTCCCGCGAATGCGAACAGTGAGCCAGGCTTTCTTGCATCGTTGTTCGCGGGTAAGGAAAGCGAGCACCTGGCGGATATGCCAACCGGGCTGCGGCTGGATGACGATTTTGCGGCTTTTGGGGCGCGGCACTGATGTGGGGTGGCTGGGACATTGAAGCGCGCGGATTGTGGAGTGTGATGTTGAGTCACATGATGAATTCATGATCGGGGCGCGGGCGCGTGGCGAAGTGATCTGGGTCGCTGCAGGGCAGGGCGTGAGCTTGCTGCTGGGCATGCTCACGTTGAAGTTGCTGACGTTTCAGCTGGGGCCTGAAGCATATGGTCAGTTTGCGCTGGGTTTGAGCATTGCGGGGGGGCTGGGTCTGTTGATTTATGGGCCGCTTGCCCAGGCGGTAACGCGATATTTTCATCGTTGCCATGAAAATGGCCATGCCGCTGAGTTTGATGGCCTGGTGGGCAGATTGTTGCAAATGCTCGCCGGGTCGATCGTGATCGTCACGTTGTTGCTGGGGTGGTTGGCACATGGCTGGATGCCCGAATGGGTGGATCGCTGGGGCTGGTTGATTTTTTCGGCATTGGCCTATGGCCTGGTGAGTGGCACGCTGTCGGTTTATCTGGCGGGTATCAATACCCGCCGTGAACGGCGCGCTTATGCGCTGCTGCAATCGCTTGATGCGCTGTTGCGACTGGTGGGCGCGATGTTGCTGGTGGTTTGGCTTAGTGTACGTGCCGAGTTTGCGCTGGCGGGATTTCTGGCGGGTTCGTTGCTGAGCCTGCTTCTGGCATGGCACTTTCATCGACAGCGAGTACACGCGGAATCGCCCCCGTTCTCATGGAAAGTGCTTGGCGCACCGGGAAGCTGGGCAAGCGGTTTCGGGGGGTATGCCGTGTCTTTTGCCTTGTTTGCCATACCCTCGTTTGCTACGGGCTATGGCGATCGTTGGGTCATTCAGCAAAATCTGTCGGCTGCGGATGTCGGGGTTTATGTTGCTCTGGCGCAAATTGCCAACGCGCCGGCCAACCTGATGCTGGCGATTTTCTCGCAGGTGCTCAATCCCATCCTGTTTCAGCAGGCGGATCGTTCCAGCGATAGCACTGCTATCAGCAGTAGTCGCCATTTACTCTATCGTTCTTTACTGGCATTGGCGGCCATGCTGGTGCTTGTGGTTGGTTTCTGTTTTGCTTTCGACGACAGGATCGTCGGATTATTGACGCGTAATGATTTTGTTCCCTATGCGTATTTGTTGTGGCAACTGGTCTTGGCCGCTGCGATTTTTCAATTGTCACAGGCGCTGAGTTCAGAGGTTTTTGTTTATAACCGGCCATTTTTGCTGTTTTTTCCTAAAATGACGCACGCTGTTTTGTTTGTCGGCCTGGCCATGGCCTGGGTGACAGGTTGGGGCTTGCAGGCTGTAGTGCTCGCCAGCATCATTGCGGCGACTGTGTATCTTGGGTTGGTCATCTGGACCAATGCGCGTGCACGCCGCGAGTCGGCGTTGATTTGATGGATTCGGATATATGAACTTCCTGATTGTTTTACGACCTTTCATAAGGCATCGTTTTTTGTTGCAGTTAAAAGCGAGTCAGCATGTTTGAGGCTTTTGTGCGCAGCCATCCGGCCTTATTACGCTGGGCTTATTTCATTTATCGCGGTTTGCGGCCGTTACGCGAACACCCTCTGGCGGGTATTCGTGGCTATTTTCGGCTCTTTCGTGACTGGCGCAGGTTCCGTGCGCTTGGTGGCGTGGCTCGGTTGACGGATTTTTACCCCTGTCTGTTTGATCAGGTCAGTTCAACACCGGTCGATCCTCATTATTTTTATCAGGCGGCCTGGGCTTTTCGCCGAATCCTGCGCGAGCAGCCCGCTCGTCATGTGGATATTGCTTCGGATGTGCGCTTTGTCGGCATGCTGAGTCAGGCCGTGCCGCTCACCTTTGTTGATATTCGTCCATTGCAACTGGATTTGCCCGATCTGGATTGTCGTATCGGCAGTGTGCTTGAACTGCCCTATCCGGATGGCAGCGTGCCGTCGATGTCCTGTCTGCATGTGATTGAGCATATCGGCCTCGGGCGTTATGGCGATCCGCTGGATCCGGAAGGCAGCCGCAAGGCGGCACATGAGTTGAGCCGCGTGCTGGTGCCGGGGGGGCGATTGTACGTTTCCGTTCCGGTTGGGCGAGAGCGGATTTGTTATAACGCACACCGTGTTTTTTCGCCCCATGAATTCATGGCGATGTTTGCGAGCCTCAGGCTGCTGGAGTTTTCTATGGTGACGGATGAAGGGCGGCTGTCCCTTGATGCCGACATGCTGCAGGCAGCACGGGCTGATTATGGCTGTGGCCTGTTTGTGTTCGAGAAGCCGGTGCAGGATAGTCCGACATAATGGCGACAGCATGAAAGTTCTCTGTGTCCTGGGGCGTCATAATTATGGTCGCGTGGAGCGGGGTGCTTCTTATGAGGCGGCCAACTTCCTGCCTGCGTTGAAAAACATCGGTCATGAGGTCGTGTTGTTTGATAGCTGGGAGCGTGAGTGCTATGGGGATTTCATCGAACTCAACCGGGCATTTCTGGCAACAGTGGAGCGTGAGCAGCCAGACATTATTTTCTGTGTATTGCTGGGTTATGAGTTGTGGCTGGAAACCCTGGAGTTGGCGAAGCAGGTCAGTGGGGCTTGTCTGATCAACTGGGCAACCGATGATTCCTGGAAATATGAGGAGTTTTCACGTTGGGTGGCAGGGGCTTTCGATATTTATGCAACCACCTATCGATCTGCTCTGGATAAAGCGCAGCGCGATGGTTATGATCATTTTTTCCTGACGCAATGGGCGGCCCCCGCAAGTCTGTTGCAAGCACCGAAAGCGGCGCAAGATTGCCGTTATCCGGTCAGTTTTGTCGGTGCGGCCTATGGAAATCGGTTGAAGTGGGTTGAGCAATTACGACAGCGTGGCATCGAGGTGAATTGTTTTGGCCATGGCTGGGCAGGCGGTGTGGTTGCTTCTGCGGATGTTCCACGCATCATCAATGATTCTGTGATTAGCCTGAACTTTGGGGATTCTGGATTGCGGCTCCAGGGTGGGCGTTTGCAGTACACCCGGCAAATCAAGGCGCGTGTTTTTGAGGTTCCGGCGGCAGGCGGGTGTTTGCTGACCGAACCGGCCGAGAACCTCGACGATTATTTTTCCGTGGGTGAGGACATCGCGCTTTACCAGACTCTCGATGAGTTGGCAGACAAGATACACCGCTTGCTGGAGAGCCCGCAGCAACGGGATCACATGGCGCAGTCCGGTCATGCGCGTGTCCGCGACGAACACACTTACGAAGCCCGGTTTAACCGACTGTTTGAGCGGGTGGCCATGGTGCGGGCGACCCGCGTGGCGAAACCCTTGGGCAATCAGGTATTCGAGGATCTGGTGGCGCGTCATCGGTTGTCTTCTGGATTGCGCGTATTGCGGAGGGGGCTGGTGTGGCTGGGTGTTGTGCTCTGGGGGCGACAGCGTGGGCCGCGTGCGGCGCGCCGCCTGCTGTTTGAACTGAGCTGGCGTGTGGCTAGACGTCATACCTATACGGCGGCTGGCTGGCCGGGGCGGTTGTTCTATCATGAAAGTTGAATCGCCAGAACGTGCGCCGGTATGGGGTATTGCGCCGGTCAGCGTGGTCATTCCGTGTTACCGCTGTGCGGCGACGATTGAGCGCGCCGTGGCGTCGGTGTGGGCACAAACACAACCGGTCACTGAAATCATACTGGTCGATGATGCCAGTGGCGATGACACGCTGGCGGCTCTGCAGCGTCTGCAGTTGGCAGATCCGGCATCGGCTGTGTTGCCGTACATCAAGGTGCTTGCGGCGACCCGTAACGGAGGCGCGGGCGAGGCGCGCAATCTGGGTTGGGCTGCGGCCAGCCAGCCCTGGGTGGCGTTTCTTGATGCCGATGATGCCTGGCATCCGCGCAAGATCGAAATTCAATATGCAGCGATTTGTGCACACCCGGATACTGTTTTGTCGGCACATCAGACCTGTGTGGCGCGCGCCGCTGATTGGCCACTCGTCACACAGAGCGAAGCGCACTTGGTCATGCGACGAATACAGCCCGCATGGCTACCGTTTTCCAACGTGATCCCTACGCGTTCGGTGATGCTGCGGCGTGATATGCCCTGGCGCTTCTATCCGGGTAAACGCTATTCGGAAGACTTTGCGCTCTGGCTGAAAATTGTGGCAACAGGACAACCGGCTTACCGGTTGGCGTTACCGCTGGCCTGCTCGTTTCGTCCTGAATATAGTGCGGGTGGCATGAGTGCCCAACTCTGGCAGCAGGAGCTGGGCGAACTCGATGCTTTGAGCCGTATCCGGCGAGAGGGTTTGATGTCACCTTTAATCTGGCTGGCCGCTTCATTGTGGTCGTTGCTGAAATATGGGCGACGGCTCGTCATTCAGCAGGGACGGCGCTGTTTCGCCAGAAAGGCGGTTGATGGTGGCTAAGTTGCTATTCCTCATTACCGAAGACTGGTTCTTCTGCTCGCACTTCCTGCCGCGTGCCATCGCTGCCCGTGAGGCAGGTTTTGAGGTGGTGGTGGCGGCGCGCGAGCAGCGGCATGGCGATTTCATTCGTGCGGCGGGCTTGCGTTTTGTTCCTTTGCCCTTTGATCGGCGCAGCATGAATCCGCTGCGTGAATTGAGGCAGTTGGTAATGATCTGGCGGCTTTATCGGCGTGAGCGACCGGATATCGTGCATCAGATTGCCGTCAAACCGATTTTGTATGGCACGCTGGCCGCTCGTCTGGCGGGCGTGCGCGCCATCGTCAATGCGCCGGTGGGGCTGGGGTATGTGTTCAGCTCGGCAGATCGTACTGCCCGCGGCTTGCGTCCTGTGTTGCGGCTGGCGTATCGTTGGTTGATGAATCCAGCGGGGAGCCGGGTGATTTTCGAGAATGGCGACGATCTGGCCAGTTTTGTCGCAGAAGGCGCGGTTCGGCAGGCAGATGCTGTGCTGATCCGGGGCGCCGGGGTGGATGTGACGCGCTTTTGTGTTGATCCGGCTGCGCGCCCTGCCGGAAAAGATGCAGTGCCGGTCGTGATGCTGGTTGCCCGTATGTTGCGGGATAAAGGGGTGCTCGAATTTGTCGCCGCGGCGCGCTATTTACGTGCGGCGGGTGTGGCGGCGCGGTTCGTGCTGGTGGGTGACCCGGATCCGGAAAATCCGGCGTCGCTGGATGAGGCTACCTTGCAAGCCTGGCATGATGGCCACGTTATCGAGTGGTGGGGGCGGCGTGAGGATATGCCGGAGGTTTTCGCCGAGGCCGATATCGTGTGCCTGCCTTCTTATCGCGAAGGCTTGCCCAAGGTGCTGCTGGAGGCGGCGGCCTGCGGTTGCGCGCGGGTGGCAACCGATGTGCCCGGTTGCCGGGAGGCTGTGATCGATGGGCACGATGGCTTGCTCGTGCCGCCACGCGATGCCCTGGCGTTGGCGGCTGCGATCCGCCGTTTGCTTGAGGATACGTCATTGCGTGTCCAGCTGGGCGGGCGAGGGCGGACGCGGGTCGAGCAGGAGTTTTCGGATGCCATCGTCGTCAATCAGACACTGGCGGTATATCGTGGGATGGCCGGGCTTTAAAATAAGAACACATTCCGAACATTCTGCACGGGCAGACACATTGCCGTCACTTGGGTCGCACTATTCATGATCACCGCCATCATCGTCAATTACAACAGTGGCCCGCAGCTCACTGCTTGCGTGGCTTCTTTGCGGGCTTCGACGGTTCCTGTGCGGATCGTCGTGTCCGACAACGATTCCCGGGATGACAGCCTGGCGCGGCTGGAGGCGTTTTTTGGCGGCGATGAGCAGGTGATGGTGATCCGTAACGGTGTCAATCTGGGTTTTTCGGTGGGTTGTAATATCGGTTTGACGCATGCGGTGGGCGATTATGTGCTGTTCATCAATCCGGATTGCGTGGTTCCTTCGGATGCGATTGAGCGTATGTGCAATCTCATGCAGGCGCGGCCGGAGGTGGGGATGGCGGGCTGCATGATCCGCAATCTGGACGGTAGCGAGCAGGTCGGGTGCCGTCGTTATACGCCCACTCCCTGGCGTGCGCTGATGCGGGTGTTGCGGCTGGATCTGCTGTTTCCCGGCCATCCGAAATTTCAGACTTTCAACATGAAAGATACCCCGTTACCCGCGCAGCCTGTGCCGGTCGAAGCTATTTCGGGAGCTTTCATGTTGGTGCGTCATAGGGCACTGGAGCAGGTGGGGCCGCTCGATGAGGATTATTTCCTGCATTGCGAGGATCTTGACTGGTGCATGCGCTTCAACCGCGCAGGCTATCTCATCCTGTTTGTGCCGGATGTTGAAATTCGCCATTTCAAAGGAGGCAGCCATGTTTCGCCGCTCTTTGTGGAATGGCACAAGCACAAGGGGATGACACGCTTTTATCGCAAGTTCTTTCGTGAGCGTTATTCCTGGGCGTTAATGTGGCTGGTGATCCTGGCAGTTCATGCGCGCTTTGCCTTGCTGGTTCCAGTGCTGTGGGGGCGACGGCTCATGCCGGGGGCTGCGCTGCGCGATGCCAGGCGTAGCTGGGGTGGGGTGGTGGATTTACCTTGTGCGCGTGATGCTGCCTTGAGTCAGCGCACGCTCATGGTCGTTGGGGCAACCAGCCAGGTGGGGCGGTTTTTGCTACCGCGTCTGGTGCAGGCCGGTTATCGGGTTGTCGCGCTGAGTCGTCAAGGTGCGCCAGACTGGGCGGCGGAAGTTTCGCCCGGGGTGCTGTGGTTCCGCGCAGATATTCGTGAGCCGGAAAGCCTGGCGATGCTGCCGAGGGCTCATGCCTTGATTCATCTGGCACCGCTGATGATCCTGTCGGCGCATCTGCCGGCTTTCGCGGCGCGGGGTGTCCGGCGTCTGGTCGCATTCAGTTCGTCGAGCAAGTACAGCAAGGCGCGTTCGCCGGTGGCGAGAGAGCGGGATTTTGCGACACGCCTGGAGGCCGCCGAGCAGGCCGTGGTTCAGGCAGGACGAGTGCAAAATGTTCGCTGGACGATCTTTCGGCCGACGCTGATTTATGGTTGCGGCATGGATCGAAATGTGGCATTGATCCGTCGGGTGGTGCGTCTCGTGGGGTTTTTTCCCTTGCTGGGTGCGGCCAGTGGCTTGCGTCAGCCGGTGCATGCCGATGATCTGGCCGCCGCCTGTGTGGCTGCACTCGATCATCCGGCAGCCTTCGATCAAGGCTACGAATTGAGTGGAGGCGAGTGCCTCAGTTATCGGGAGATGGTGACGAGGATTTTTTCCAGCCTGCATCGGCAGACGCATTTTTTACGCATTCCCATTCCTTTGTTTGCGCTGGCACTGCGCCTGGCAGCATTGATTCCACGTTATCGGGATTTCAATGTGGCGATGGCGCAGCGCATGAATGAAGATCTGGTTTATTCGCATGAGGCCGCGACGCGTGACTTTGGCTATCAACCGCGTAAGTTCATCCCTTGAAACGTCGTTTCACATTGCGAAATCCATAGCGACAAAGCGGCTTTTGGCGCATAATTCGAAAGTTTGATAAACCGCATGCCTGGGTTGTGATTGGTGATCGCCGGGCGCATTCAGGTTCACGCAAACTTTGTTTTTTACGATATCAACTACACACGAGATGGAGCAGGCATGAGCACTTCGCTGATCAAGATTCCCCAGGGTGGCAAGAAAATCGTCGCCGGTCAAACGATTCCCGACAATCCCATCATCCCGTTCATCGAAGGTGACGGTATCGGCATCGATATCACGCCGGTGATGAAAAAGGTGGTCGATGCGGCCGTGGCCAAGGCTTACGCGGGCAAGCGTCAGATCCATTGGATGGAAATTTATTGTGGTGAGAAGTCCACGCGTCTGTACGGTCCGGATGTCTGGCTGCCGGAAGAAACCCTGGCAGCACTCAAGGAATATGTCATCTCCATCAAGGGGCCGCTGACGACCCCGGTCGGCGGTGGTATCCGTTCGTTGAACGTGGCGCTGCGCCAGGAGCTGGATCTTTACGTCTGCCTGCGTCCGGTGCGTTATTTCCAGGGCGTGCCTTCGCCGCTCAAGGATCCGTCGAAGACCAACATGGTGATCTTCCGTGAAAATACCGAAGACATTTATTGCGGCGTCGAATGGCAGGCTGAAACGGATAATGCCCGCAAGGTCATCAAGTTCCTGACCGAAGAAATGAAGGTCACCAAGATCCGTTTCCCGAATACCTCGGGCATCGGCATCAAGCCGGTCTCGCGTGAAGGCACTGAGCGTCTGGTGCGTCAGGCAATCCAGTATGCCATCGACAACCAGCGCAAGTCGGTGACGATCGTGCATAAAGGCAACATCATGAAGTACACCGAAGGTGGCTTCCGTGATTGGGCGTATGCGCTGGCCAAGAAGGAGTTTGGTGGGGTTGAAATCGATGGTGGCCCGTGGCTCAAGTTGCCTAACGGCATTGTCATCAAGGATGCCATTGCCGATGCCTTCTTGCAGCAAATCCTGCTGCGTCCGGCTGAATATGACGTGATCGCCACGCTCAACCTCAATGGTGACTACGTTTCCGACGCACTGGCCGCTCAAGTGGGCGGGATCGGCATTGCGCCGGGTGCGAATCTGTCCGACAACGTGGCAATGTTCGAAGCGACTCACGGTACCGCGCCGAAGTATGCCGGTCAGGACAAGGTGAATCCGGGTTCGTTGATTCTTTCCGCCGAAATGATGCTGCGTCATATGGGCTGGACAGAAGCGGCTGACCTGATCATTTCCTCGACCGAAGCTGCCATCAAAGACAAGATCGTGACCTACGATTTTGCCCGTTTGATGGACGGTGCCAAGGAAGTGTCTTGCTCGGCCTTCGGTGATGCGATGATTGCGCGCATGTAAAACCCGCTGCGCGGATAGGAGTGGATGAGGCGTCAGCAACAGGGCGCCGTCACTGCTGCGCTGTGGCTCTGGCTGGTAATAATGCAATGAATGACAAGGGCTCCTGCGGGAGCCCTTGTCATTTTGGCGGCTTGTTGTGGCGTGGCCTGGTTTGACTCAAAGAAAAAGCCCGTCGGCATTTGCATGCCGACGGGCGGAATCTTGTGCTGCTATGAAAGCTTAGGGAGCTTTCTGGATATTGGAAGCTTGCTTGCCTTTGGGGCCTTGCACCACTTCGAACATGACCTTTTCGCCTTCTTTCAGCGATTTGAAGCCGGGCATGTTGATTGCGGAGAAGTGTGCAAACAAATCTTCGCTGCCGTCATCCGGAGTAATGAAGCCAAAACCTTTGGCGTCGTTGAACCACTTAACAGTACCTTGTGCCATGAAAAAACATTCCTTAAAAAAACACACAAACCAGCAAGTCATGATGACAAGCCAGGCTATGTTTGTGCTTCAAGCTCACAACAATTGCAAATACGCCAAGCGGTGATTCCGGAACGGAGACTGCAGAGCTTACAAGGCTGAGGTGATCTTGATAAAAACAAACATGGGAGGCTTTTTACGCACTTTGAATCGGCTTGTCAACACTTTTTTATTAGTCTGGTATAGGCCGGTTTGTGGCGTTTTTCATGCCTGAATTAATCAATGGTGTAAACGGGGTTTATGACCGCTCAGGAATGGCCTGATATCCAGCGGATAAGCCCCAGGGTGGAGTTGTCGGCGCACGGAAGGTCGCTCTCGAGCGTGTGCTGGCCATTGAGCAGGGGGAGCAGGTGGTTGGCGAGTTGTTTGCCGTATTCGACACCCCATTGATCGAAGGAGTTGATCCCCCAGAGGATGCCTTGCACGAAGACTTTGTGTTCGTAGAGGGCGAGTAGCTGTCCCAGGGTGTAGGGAGTCAGGCGCGCAAACAGCAGGGTGGTTGATGGCTGGTTGCCAGGAAAGACCTTGAAGGCGGCGAGTTGATTGATTTCTTCGCTGGAGAAGCCTGCAGAAGTCATTTCGGCACGGGCTTCAGCTAGTGTCTTGCCGCGCATCAGCGCCTCACTTTGGGCAAAGCAATTGGCCAGAACGGCGGCCTGGTGTGGGGGGGCTGCAAAATCGGCGTGGCGGAAGGCAATGAAATCGCAGGGGATCAGTCGTCCGCCCTGGTGGATCAGCTGAAAAAAAGCGTGCTGTCCGTTGGTACCGGCTTCACCCCAGAGGATCGGGGCGGTGGCGCAACCCGTGGGGGTGCCATCACGACAGGTCTGCTTGCCGTTGCTCTCCATTTCGAGTTGTTGCAGGTAATGTGGCAGATGTTCGAGCGATTGGCTGTAAGGCAGGATCGCCAGGTTTTCCGCGCCAAGAAAATTGGTGTTCCACAGTCCCAGTAATGCCATGGTGGCTGGCAGGTTGCTTGCGACGGGTGTATCGAAGAAGTGCTGATCCATTGCATGAGCACCTGCCAGCAGTTGCTGAAAGTGATCATGGCCAATGGCCAGCATGAGGGGCAGCCCGATGGCCGACCAGAGCGAGAATCGCCCACCAACCCAGTCCCAGAATTCGAAGATGTTTTCAGCAGCAATGCCGAATGCACTCACGGCCGTCCGGTTGGTCGAAACGGCGACAAAGTGTTGCGCTACGGCCGCTTCGCCCAATGATTGCGTCAGCCAGTCGCGGGCAAAGCGGGCGTTGGCCAGTGTTTCGTGGGTAGTGAAGGATTTGCTGGAAACGATAAACAACGTGCTGCGTGGGTCGAGTCGCGCCAACGTGGCGGCAATGTGGGCTGCATCCAGGTTGGAGACAAAATGTACCTGAGTTTGTGGGACATGATGCGCCACCAGCGCGTGGGTGGCCATTTTTGGACCCAGGTCGGAGCCACCGATGCCGATGTTGACGATGTCGCGCAGCGGTTCGCCGGTCGCACCGCAACGCTGGCCCGTGTGAACCTGTGTGCAAAACTGGCGCATCTGTTCGAGCACGGTCGCCACTTCGACGCGCGGCTGTGGTTCGCGCAAGGCGGTGTGGAGGACAGCCCGGTTTTCGCTCTGGTTGAGCAATTCACCGGCGCGCATCCGTGTGATCCAGCCGGGCAGGTCGGCTTCGTGCCAAAGGCGATGCAGGGCGCTCAGGCTGGTGTGGTGGATGCGCTGTTTCGAAAAGTCCATCAACATGCCATCGTGCGACAGTGAGAACTCGTGAAAGCGTGCGGGTTCCTGAGCGAAACGTTCGCGCAGCGATGGCGTCGCGTGGCGTTCAGCCTCGGCCAGTTCGGACAGATGCCGCCAGGCGGGTGTGGAGACAAGTTTGTTCATAACCGGACATTATGCCAATTTTCATCCATTGCGTAAGCGGAAATATGGCGAAAACATGGCGACTGCATGTTGATGGGGGCGCAGGGGGGGGGCTGAATTCGCTGCGCGCAGTCGGGTACAGGCGGGTAGAATGAAAGCTTTCCCCTACCGCAAGGAAACCGTATCGTGAAGATAAGCTGCCCGCTGTTCACCCGTCGCCTTTCCATGGTTTCTGTGTTGAGTGCCCTGTTGTGTCAGGCCACCCCGGTCTGGGCGGAAACAACATCTGCCTGGAGTGGCTTCGGCACGCTGGGGGCGGTTCATAGCAACAACCGCGAGGCAGATTTCATCGGCAGCATTGTCCAGCCGGTGGGCTCCGGCAAGAGCCAGGCCACGAGCTATGGGGTCGATAGCAAGTTGGGCGGGCAGGTGGCGGTGAAGTTTGACAGCGGGGTGAGTGGCATTGTTCAGGTGGTGGTGGATCATCGTTATGATCATACCTATCGCCCCGAGATTGAGTGGGCCAACCTCAAATACGATCTGGGCAAGAATGCCTATGTGCGCGCAGGCCGTGTGGTGGCTCCGGTGTTCATGTACTCGGAGCAGCGCAATGTGGGTTATTCGCTGACGCCCGCGCGTGAGCCGGTGGATGTGTATTCATTGAATCCGATTACCCATCTGGATGGACTGGATGTCGGCGTGCGTCACGAGATGGGCGGTGGCGTGCTCTCGGCGCAAGTGACGGGTGGGCGTCACAAATTGCGGATCAATCCGGTTCCCGTCATCGAACTGTCTGGTTCGGCGGCCATGTTCAATTCGACGTATGAAACGGGAGCTTCGACCTTCCGTTTTGGTTACGGCAAATACAAGTTGCAGGTTCGCGTGCTGGACCCGACCAGCGGCTTCATGGATATGTACGAAGATAGCGTGAAAGTCTACGGTTCGGCCACGGGTTACGGCGCCGATGTGGCCAATTTACGGTTGCACGATGTGCGCGTGGATATCTGGGGCCTGGGTTATGCCTATGATCCGGGCACCTGGCTGTTGCAGACCGAGTATGTCAGCCGTAAATCGCCGGGTAATTTCGTGCAGGATGCGGTGGCGGGTTATGTGCTGGGCGGCTATCGCATCGGCAAGCTGACACCTTACGCCTCGTACAGTCGCCTCAAGTCGAAAGAGTCGCCCCTGCGCCCGGTACCGGCGGCTTTCATGGCGGCCGATCCGCTGAATCCGTTTCTGATTCCGGCGATTGAAAGTCAGTTCCAGTCGTACAACGAGCAGAGCACGCTGGCATTTGGCGTGCGTTATGACTTCTACCGGAATCTGGCACTCAAGGCGCAGTTCGAACGGGTACGCAAGCCAGGTACGCCCACGCCGAATATGGGCACTTTCAATTTGGGCACGCCCGTTTTTGCCGCGAACAACCAGCAAGTAAACCTGCTGACGCTGAATCTGGATTTCGTGTTTTGATCCACAGGCATCGGCCGGTTCTGCATGTGTGAAGTTGCTTGCGGTAATGTTTATCATCGGTTGTTGTATCAGCGCATTACCCTCCAACCGTGGGGGCGAGAGTAAAATGGTCGGCTATGCTCGCTCCCCAGTTCGTCCATCTCCGTCTTCATAGCGAATACTCGATTACCGACGGGATCGTGCGGCTCGATGTCGCCATCGCGCGTGCCGCAGCGGAAGGCATGCCCGCGCTGGCGATGACCGATCTGGCCAATCTGTTCGGGATGGTCAAGTTTTATACGGCAGCGCGGGCGCGTGGTCTCAAGCCCATCATCGGCTGTGATGCCTGGATGGCTGCCAGCGATGGTGACCGGGAGTCGCGAGAAGACGGCCAGCGGCTGTTGCTGCTGGCAAAAAATCGCGGCGGTTATCTGCGCCTGTGTGAATTGTTGAGTGAGGCCTATCTGGCTCCCCGTCGGCGTGGTCGTGCTGAAATCCGTCGCGAGGCTTTGGCGACAGGGGATAACAGCGGTCTGATTGCCCTTGCGGGGGCGCATACGGGCGACGTGGGGCAGCTACTGCTGGCCGGCAAAACGGCACAGGCTGAACAGCGGGCGCTTGAGTGGGCGGCCTTGTTCCCGGACAGTTTTTACATTGAAGTGCAGCGTTACGATCAGCCACAGGCAGAGGCACTGGTCGCATCGAGTGTGGCCTTGGCCGGGCGGACAGGGCTGCCGCTGGTGGCAACCCATCCGATCCAGTTCATGACGCCGGAAGACTACAAGGCGCATGAGGCGCGGGTCTGTATTGCGGAAGGCTATGTGCTGGCCGACAAGCGGCGACCACAAAACTTTACCGAACAGCAGTACTTCAAGTCGCCTGCTGAAATGGCCGCGTTGTTTGCCGATCTGCCCGAGGCGCTGGAAAACTCGGTGGAGATCGCCCGGCGTTGCAGCCTCAGCGTGGAGCTGGGCAAGAGTCGTCTGCCGCAGTTCCCGATCCCGGATGGCCTGAGCGATGACGATTATCTCGACCAGCAGGCACATGAAGGGCTGGAGCGTCGGTTGGCGCAGCTTTATCCAGATGAGGCCGTGCGTACTGAAAAAAGACCGCAATATCTGGAACGTCTGGCTTTCGAGATCAATACCATCCAGCAAATGGGTTTTCCCGGTTATTTCCTGATCGTGGCTGACTTCATCAACTGGGCCAAACATAGCGGTGTGCCGGTGGGCCCCGGGCGCGGCTCGGGTGCGGGTTCGCTGGTGGCCTATTCCATGGGCATTACGGATCTCGATCCGCTGGCCTACGATCTGCTGTTTGAGCGATTCCTCAATCCGGAACGCGTGTCGATGCCTGACTTCGATATCGACTTCTGTCAGGATGGCCGCGATCAGGTGATCGACTACGTCAAGCGCAAATATGGCGCGCATGCCGTCTCGCAGATTGCCACCTTTGGCACCATGGCGACCAAGGCGGTGATTCGTGACGTCGGACGTGTGCTCGATCTGCCCTTCAACTTTGTCGATCAGTTTGCCAAGCTGATTCCCAATGAGCTGGGTATTTCGCTGGCCGAGGCGCGCGAAAAGGAACCGGCGATTCATGAGCGCATCGAGCAGGAAGAAGAAATCCGTGAACTGTGGAGTCTGGCCGAGAGACTTGAAGGGTTGACGCGCAATGTCGGCATGCACGCGGGGGGGGTGCTGATCGCCCCGGGCAAGCTGACGGACTTTTGCCCGCTGTATTCGGCGCAAGGTGAGGTCGATGGTGTAACGCAAAGCGTGGTCAGCCAGTTCGACAAGGATGATGTGGAAAAGGCCGGGCTGGTCAAATTCGACTTCCTCGGGCTGCGA
This sequence comes from Sterolibacterium sp., assembly GCA_018061005.1. GTDB lineage: Bacteria > Pseudomonadota > Gammaproteobacteria > Burkholderiales > Rhodocyclaceae > Sterolibacterium. The sequence goes on from JAGOVA010000003.1 coordinate 29,453, forward strand.
ACACTGACCATCCTCGATGAGGCCGTGGATTGGGTACGCGCGCTGAATCCGGCGATGAAGGATTTTCGCCTTGAAGACATTCCGCTCGATGACAAGGCTACCTACGCACTGTTTGCGGCAGGCAATACCACGGCAGTGTTCCAGTCTGAATCGCGTTCGGCCAAGGACCTGGAAAAGCGTCTCAAGGGCGATACCTTTGAAGACATTATTGCGTTGATGGCACTCAACCGCCCCGGCCCGCTGGGTTCGGGCATGGTGGATGACTTCATCAACCGCAAGCACGGGCGCGCCAAGGCCGAGTACTTTCACCCGGATCTGGAACCGGTACTCAAACCGACGTATGGTGTCATCGTCTATCAGGAACAGGTGATGCTGGTGGCGCAGGTGCTGGCTGGTTACACGCTGGGCGGCGCTGACATGCTGCGTCGCGCGATGGGCAAGAAAAAAGCGGAAGAGATGGCTCAGCAGCGCGCCATCTTTACCGAAGGCGCGGCACGCCGTGGTGTGAGCGAGGCATTGGCCACGCAGCTATTCGATCTGATGGAAAAATTTGCCGAGTACGGTTTCAATAAATCGCACTCGGCCGCCTATGCGCTGGTAGCCTTCCAGACCGGCTGGCTCAAGCACTATCATGCTGCTGCCTTCATGGCGGCGACGATGTCTTCGGAAATGGCAGACACCGACAAGGTGCAGCTGTTTTATCAGGACAGCATGGCCAATGGCATCCGTTTTTTGCCGCCCGACATCAATCTGGGCGGTATTCGTTTCGAACCGCTTGATACCGGCACGATCCGTTACGGACTGGGCGCGATCAAAGGCACGGGTGAAGCCGCGCTGGGGGTCATCATGCGCGCCCGTGAAGCCGGGCGATTTGTCGAGCTCTTCGATTTCTGTCGGCGCATTGACAAGCGCGTGGTGAACCGGCGCGTCATCGAGGCGCTGATCCGTGCCGGTGCGTTTGACAGCATCGACACGGAGCCGCTGGGGGTGCCGACTGATCCGGCTGCCGCACCGCGCGCGCATCGCGCCCGCCTGCTGGCCTCAGTGGGGGTCGCCCTTGAAGCGGCAGAGCAAGCCGAGCGGCATGCCTTGCAGGACAACCTGTTTGGCGACGATACGGCGAGTGGTGCAGACAATCCACACTATGTCGATGTGCCGCGCTGGAGCGAACGCGAATTTCTGCTGAATGAAAAACAGGCACTGGGCTTTTTTATTTCGGGTCATCCATTCGATGCCTATCGCAGCGAACTGACGCGGTTCATCCGCAAACCACTGGCGCAGCTCGAAGCACCCGCCCGCAATGCCGGCGCGGCTCGGGAGTCGGTGATGATGGCGGGAATGGTGGTGTCGACGCGCACCCAGATGACGAAACGCGGCAAGATGGCCATTGTGACCATCGACGATGCCACGGCGCAGCTGGAGGTGGTCGTGTTCAACCAGATATTCGAGGCGGAGCGCAACAAGATCCGTGAGGATGAGCTGTTGTTCATTGAAGGGCGGGTGGCGCGCGATGATTTCAGTGGTGGCCTGCGCGTTTCTGCCGACAAACTGCTCACGCTGGGAGAGGCGCGCAGCCGCTTTGCCAAGGGGTTGAGGCTTTCGATGAATGGCGGCTCGAATGCGGAAAAGCTGCGAACCTTGCTAGCACCCTACCGCGCCAGTCGAAACGGCGGGGCGTGCCCGGTGGTGCTGAACTATCGCAATGCCTCGGCAGAAGTGCAGATGGGCTTGCCGGATGACTGGTGCGTGCGGCTCGATGACGAACTGCTCACCGGCCTGCGTGACTGGCTGTCACCCCATAACGTCCATGTGGTGTATTCATGAACATGATCCCGACCCTGATTGACGTTGAACTCCTCGATACGGTGAGTGCCGCCGCGCAAACCAGTCCTCGCGGCCGGAAGAATCACAATTTTCACACGGCGGATGCGGCGCAGTGTCATCGTTTGCTCAACGCCATCGAGCCGGGTTCGTATGTCGCTCCTCATCGGCATCTCGATGCGAATAAAAGCGAGGCCATGCTGGTGCTGCGCGGCAGTCTGGGGTTGGTGATTTTTGCGGAGGATGGCCAGGTGATACAGGCCATCGAACTGGCTGCCGGGGGTACGCGCTGCGGGGTCGATATCCCGCAGGGATGCTGGCATTCGGTGCTGGCGTTGTGTGCCGGGACGGTATTTTTCGAAGCCAAGGCCGGCCCCTATCGGCCATTGGGTGACGAGGAACGCGCGCCCTGGGCGCCGCTGGAAGGGGATGCGGCGGCAGTGGCGTATGCGCGGCAACTACAGGGGCTGTTCAGTACCGTGGAATGAGCAGATCGGTCATTTTTTCTTGGCTTCTGCATCCCATTGTTTCAGCCGTTCCAGTTTTTCAGCGATCTTGATTTCCAGGCCGCGTGGCACGGGTTGATACCAGCCCGGCTCAGCCATGCCCTCGGGTAAATAAGTTTCGCCTGCGGCATAGGCATTGGGCTCGTCGTGGGCGTAGCGGTACGCATGCCCGTAGCCTAGTTCTTTCATGAGCTGGGTGGGCGCGTTGCGTAAATGCACGGGAACCTCGCGGCTTTTGTCCTGCTTCACGCAGGCGCGTGCCTGATTGTAGGCGTTGTAACCCGCGTTACTTTTGGCGGCGGCGGCCAGATAGAGTACCGCCTGCGCCAGTGCCAGTTCGCCTTCGGGGCTGCCCAGCCGCTCATAGGTCAGCGCGGCATCGTTGGCGATTTGCATGGCGCGCGGGTCGGCCAGGCCGATATCTTCCCAGGCCATGCGGATGATGCGGCGCGACAGATAACGCGGGTCGGCACCGCCATCGAGCATGCGGGTCAGCCAATAGAGCGCGGCATCGGGGTGAGAGCCGCGCACCGATTTGTGCAGGGCGGAAATCTGGTCGTAGAAATGATCGCCGCCCTTGTCGAAACGCCGGGCATTCAGGGTCAGGGCGTTTTGCACAAAATCGGCGGTGATCTGCAGGGTGCCCGCCGCACCGGCGGCCGTCTGACATTGCTCCAGCAGATTCAACAATCGGCGGGCATCGCCATCAGCATAGCCGATCAGGGTATCGCGTGCCTGATCGTCAAAGGTCAGCCCGGCAAGTGCTTGCGTCTGGGCGCGTTGCAGCAATTGTTGCAGCTCCGCATCGCTCAGCGATTGCAGGACATACACCTGGGCGCGTGACAGCAAGGCCGCGTTGACTTCAAAGGACGGGTTTTCGGTGGTTGCCCCGATGAACGTCACCAGGCCGCTTTCTGCATAAGGCAGCAGGGCGTCTTGCTGCGCCTTGTTGAAGCGATGGATTTCGTCAACGAACAACAAGGTGCGCTTGCCCAGTGCCAGATGCTGCTCGGCCTGTTCCATTGCGGCGCGGATGTCTTTGACCCCGGAAAACACCGCAGACAGGGCGATGAACTCACATTGGAAGGCCGTCGCGGTGAGTCGGGCCAGCGTAGTTTTACCCACGCCGGGTGGCCCCCAGAAGATCATTGAGTGGGGTTTGCCTGACTGAAAGGCCAGGCGTAACGGCTTGCCTGCACCCAGCAGATGGGTTTGCCCGATGACCTCGTCCAGGTTGGCTGGGCGCAGGGCTTCGGCTAGCGGGGCGGTCGGCGAGCGGGCAAACAGGTCAGGCACGATGGCGATGCGGCGTCATTCGCCCACAACATCGGCGCCCTTGGGCGGCGTGAAGCGGAACAGGTCGGGTGCTAGCGTGGGGTTGCGCTCGAACTGACTGAAGGTCAGGGTGGTTCGCTGGCCAAAGTTGTCATGCACGATCATGATTTTGGGCAGGTTGTTGGCCAGACCGATGCGAACCAGTTCGAAGCTGCCTTCGTCCTTATTCTTGGGCAATGCCTCGATGAAATCCAGACCATCCGCGCTGCCCGCGTCGGTGATGATGAAGTTTTTGTCGAGCGCGTTGTCTCCGGCCAGCAGTGCGGCGGGGCTGGCACCCAGTGCCTGGCCGAGTTTTTTAACGGTGACCTGATTCAGGTCGCGGTCAAAAATCCATAGCCGTGTGCCGTCGCCAACCAGTAGCTGGTAATACGGTTTGTCATACACCCAGCGGAATCGCCCGGGGCGTGCGAAGGCCAGCGTGCCTTGCGAGAGTTGCGGCTTGCGACCGGACTGCGCCGTGACGGTCTGGCTGAAGCTGGCGCGTGCGGTGTGTGTGCTGCTGATGAACGCCTGAAACTGTGTCGGGCCGCTGGCGTGGGTGAGTGCGCTTGCCAGGCAGAGAGCGCCAGTTAGCAGCGTGGTGAGCAGGGTGCGGTGGCGTGGGTTCATGATTCCATGATTTTATTCGACACGTTCTGGCACCAGCACTTCGCGGCTGCCCGCGCCATTCATGGCGGAAACCAGCCCGGCACGTTCCATCTGCTCGATCAGGCGCGCGGCGCGGTTGTAGCCGATGCGGAGATGACGCTGTACCAGTGAAATCGACGGACGACGTGTTTTCAATACGACCTCGACAGCCTGATCGTACATCGGGTCTGCTTCGCCCGCGCCGTCGCCATCGGCACTGCCGCCCGCACCATTTTCTTCGCCAGCAACGGCATCGAGTATGCCCTCAATATAATCGGGCGCGCCGACTTGTTTCAGGTACTCGACGACACGATGAACCTCGTCGTCTGATACGAAGGCGCAGTGCACGCGTTGTGGCAGCCCCGTACCGGGCGCGAGATACAGCATGTCGCCTTGCCCCAGCAGAGCCTCTGCGCCCATCTGGTCGAGGATGGTGCGCGAGTCAATTTTTGAGGAAACCTGAAAGGAAATGCGCGTTGGAATGTTGGCCTTGATGAGGCCGGTGATGACATCCACACTCGGCCGCTGGGTGGCGAGCACCAGATGGATGCCCGAGGCACGCGCTTTTTGTGCGAGACGGGCGATCAGTTCTTCAATTTTTTTGCCGACCACCATCATCAGGTCGGCCAGTTCGTCGATGATGACGACAATGTAAGGAAGGGTGGTCAGCGGCTCCGGTGTTTCGGGGGTGAGCGAGAAGGGGTTGGGGATGAACTTCTCGGCTTTTTGCGCTTCGTGGATCTTGGCGTTGTAACCGGAAAGATTGCGTACACCCAGCGTCGACATTAGTTTGTAACGCTTTTCCATTTCACCCACACACCAGTGCAGCGCGTTGTGCGCCTTGCTCATGTCGGTGACGACCGGTGCCAGCAGATGGGGGATGCCTTCGTATACCGAAAGTTCCAGCATTTTCGGGTCAACCAGGATCAGGCGGACATCCTTTGGTTCGGATTTGTAGAGCAATGACAGAATCATCGCATTGATGCCGACCGACTTGCCCGAGCCGGTCGTGCCGGCGACCAGCAGATGCGGCATTTTGGCCAGATCGGTGACCACCGGCTGGCCACCGATGTCCTTGCCCAGTGCCAGTGCCAGTGCAGTGTGCATGCCGTGGTAGGCCTTGGAGCCGATAATTTCGGTCAGGCGCACGGTTTGCCGCTTCGGGTTGGGTAGCTCCAGTGCCATGCAGGATTTGCCCGGCACGGTTTCAACAACGCGCACGCTGACCAGCGACAGGGCACGCGCCAGATCTTTGGCCAGATTGACGACCTGGCTGCCCTTGACCCCGATGGCGGGATCGATTTCGTAACGGGTGACCACCGGCCCTGGGTAAGCGGCCAGTACCTGCACGCTCACGCCAAAATCGGCCAGCTTGCGCTCGATCAGGCGCGAGGTGAATTCCAGGGTTTCGGTGTCGGGCAGGTCGGCAATGTGATGCGTGGCTTCGTCGAGCAGATGCAGGGGCGGCAGTGCGCTTCCCGGCGCGTCGAAAAACAGCGTGGCCTGCCGTTCTTTTTCCATGCGCTGCTCTACCTTGGGTGCGCGCGGAATTTCCTGTGGTGGGGTTTCGATTTTGAGGGGAGGGAGTTCCTCGATTTTCTTGCGCTCGACTTCGACCACTGTTTCACGTTGCTGGGCAATGTTGCGACCGATGCGTCGATCCTGCCAGGTTTGCCAGAGCCGCTGGCTGCCGAACACGGCCAGTTCCAGCAGCGTGCCCATGCCTTCGGCGATACGCAACCAGGAAAGGCCGGTAAATAGACTGATGCCGACCGCGAAAAATGCCATCAGGATCAGCGTGCCGCCGCTGAAACCCAGATGTGTAGCGGCCAGACGCGCAATTTCATGGCCGAACATGCCGCCTGGAGCTAGTGGCAGTGCGGCTTTCAGACTGTAAAAACGCATCGCTTCGATGCCACAGCTGCCGATCATCAGCAGGATGAAGCCAGTCAGCGCAATGAAAAAAGGTCGGCGGTCGCGCCCGGGTACGGCGGGCATGAGTGTGTCGAGGCGACGGTAGCCCCAGAACACGGCAAAGACCAGAAACACCACCAGCCACCAGGCGGAAAGGCCGAACAGATAGAGCAGCAGATCTGCCAGCCAGGCACCGAAACGCCCGCCCGGGTTGCTGATCCGCTCAGGCGTTGCCGCGTGTGACCAGCCGGGATCGAGAGGGGAAAAGCCGCCGAGTACCAGCACCAGATACAACGCCAGCGCACCCACGACCAGCCAGCGCACTTCCTGCAGCAGTGCGGCGATTTTTTCAGGCAGGGGTTGGCGGGATGTGAGATCAGCCAAAGTGTCGCCTCCGGCGTATCCGCAGCTGCAAGGGGGTGATGGCGAACATGGGCGGTTTGTAGGTTATAGCGAGGCAGGAAGTACGACAGATGACCGCAACGTGGTTTCAGCGATAGCCACCCGCCTGGGGCTGGGGGCCCAGCAGCTTTTCGAGATCTTCCTTGCGGAAGGATTTCCAGTGCATGTCGGGATTGACCAGGGCGATCGCATCCGCACCGGGAAAGTCGAAGCTGATCTGCAGACATTCGCGCAGCGGCAGGGTTGCGCAGGGTTGTTCCAGACGGTGGTGGTCTGCGCGGGTGTAGAACACCAGCATGACTTGCTCGCCGACCCGTTTGGCCTCCAGCGGCCAATCCACTTCCTTGCTGGAAGCCAAGGGCGTGCTGCCGCTTTCAGGAGAACGGTTGAAATAGACGGTGGTATCCAGAAAAGGCTGCAGTGCCAGCCCGGTTTCACCTGCGACCGCCGGTTGTGCGATGTATTCCGCGAGATTCATGAGGGATCTGCCTATTTATCGCCTGGGTTGGAAACGTGGGTGGATTTTTCCAGGTTTTCACACAGCCAGATGCAGCCATCGTCGGTTTCTTCGATCAGGCTCTGCTGCTGCAGATCGCGCATCACTCTGCTGACCATTTCACGCGAGGCGCCGATGGTCTTGGCAATGTCCTGCCGGGTGATGCGGCGGGTAACGACGCGTCGCCCGTCTTTTTCTTCGGACATGTCCATGAGCAAACGCGCCACCCGCCCGAAAACATCCACCAGCGCCAGGCTTTCGATCTTGCGGTCGGCTTGCCGCAGCCGTTTGACCAGGCTGCGGATGATGTACAGCGCGACATCAAAATTGGTGGCCAGGCAACGCTTGAAATCGTCTTTGGCAATCACCACCAGATCACAGGGCTTGGTGGTGACGACCGTGGCCGAGCGCGGGTGATCGTCGATGGCACCCATTTCGCCAAACATGTCGCCATGCCCTAATTGCGAAAGGATCACCTCACGGCCTTCCTGATCGCTCATCTGCACTTTCAGCGCGCCGGTGAGTACGACAAAAATGTCGTCGGTTTCATCCCCTGCATGCACCACCACGGTGTTGCGTGCAACCCGCTGCAGACGTGAATAACGTGCAATTTCATCGAGACGATCCTGAGCCAGGGTCTCGAAGATCGGCAGGGTACGCAAGGCAGTGGTCGATACGGGCATCGCAGAACGCATCGGCTTCTCCATAAGGGTCAGTGGCTCGCAGGTTAGCCGACGTGAGATGCAAAGCCGTCGGCGCAAAAGAACGGCAAGTATAATCGCCAGACAGCCTATATTTTCTTCGGAGTTAGCAAACATGACGACACGCCACGCACCACTCCTGATCCTCGGTTCCGGCCCGGCCGGCTACACTGCGGCGGTTTATGCCGCCCGCGCCAACCTGCAGCCGCTGCTGGTGACCGGTCTGGCGCAAGGCGGCCAGCTGATGACTACCACCGAAGTCGACAACTGGCCGGCGGATGCCGATGGTGTGCAGGGGCCGACGTTGATGGCGCGCTTCCAGAAGCATGCCGAGCGTTTCAATACCGAAATTGTGTTTGATCATATCCACACCGCCCGGCTCACCGAAAAACCGATGACCCTGATCGGCGATTCGGGCACTTACACCTGCGATGCGCTCATCATCGCCACTGGTGCCTCGGCGCAATATCTGGGGCTGCCGTCCGAAGAAGCCTTTTCAGGCCGGGGCGTTTCGGCCTGTGCGACCTGCGATGGTTTTTTTTACAAAAACCAGCGCGTCGCCGTGGTGGGTGGTGGCAATACGGCCGTTGAAGAAGCCCTTTATCTGGCCAACATTGCCAGCCATGTCACCGTGATTCATCGGCGCGATAAATTCCGTGCCGAAAAAATCATGCAGGACAAACTCTTCGAGAAGGAAAAGGCGGGCAAGATCACCATCAAATGGAATACCACGCTGGATGAAGTGCTCGGCGACAAGAGCGGGGTGACTGGCCTGCGGCTGAAGAACGTGAATACTGAAGCCACTGAAGAAATTGCCGTGCAGGGCGTGTTCATCGCCATTGGTCACAAGCCCAACACCGATCTGTTTGCCGGGCAACTGGAAATGGATGGCGGGTATATCATCACCAAAGGCTCGCGTCACGGCGATGCCACAGCAACCAGCCTGCCCGGTGTGTTTGCGGCAGGTGATGTGCAAGATCAAATCTACAAGCAGGCCATCACCAGTGCGGCCACAGGCTGCCAGGCGGCACTGGATGCCGAACGTTATCTCGACCATCTCGCCTGAACGCCTGAACCTTGAGCACATCCCCTCGCTTTCATGGGGGAGTGCACGCTCGTCCCCTTCCTCTCCGGGTTGACCGTGGCGCGACGGCGCAAGATTTTTGTGGCTCCTGGTCCGACCCTTGCGGAGCGCGAGTTATTTCGTACCGCCGTGGCGGATGCCATGCCGTTATCTGCGATTCACGGCCGTGCCAACCTCGAACCCGCGCCACCCGCAGCGATCGTCAAGGCCTCGGGGGACGACGGATATTGTGTTCCCGTCGTCTGGGTCGAACCGCATACCACGCTGGTACCGGGCAGCCCGGCATCAGGCGATGAACTCACCTGGCTGCGCCCCGGCCTACCGCGTAAACTGCTGACCGACCTGCGGCGAAACCGTTGGCGGGTAGAAGACGGGCTGGATTTGCATGGTCTCGATCGCGATGCCGCCCGCGACCAGTTGATTACCTTCATTGCCCATAGCCTCATGGGTCGCCTGCGCTGCGTTCGGATCGTGCACGGACAAGGGAGCAGCACCCTCGGGCGGGAGTCCGTGCTGAAAAGCGTGGTGCGCCGCTGGCTCGCGCATCGACCGGAAGTGCTCGCCTATTGTCAGGCACCTTCCGCCGATGGCGGTGCGGGCGCCGTGTGGGTGCTGCTGCGGAGAGGGCGATGAGATCGGCGTTACTGAATAATTCAGCGCAAAACAGCCGTTTGGGTCTGGGCGTGATGGCTGCGAGATTTTTTGGGCTGCCTCGTTCGAATAGAAAAAGAACCGAAAGCTTTTGTGTCGAAGTGTTGATATGTTGGCGTATGGCGGGCATGTGACTTGCCAAAGCAGAAAGCCGTGTGATTTGGTTTAAATCGCGGCTTCGTTTGTTTCTCCTGTGCGGATGCGGATGACCTGTTCCACTGGGGTGACGAAGATTTTTCCGTCACCGATCTTGCCGGTGTGGGCGGCTTTGATGATGGCTTCGATGGCGGGTTCGACGGTGTCGTTACTGATGACGATTTCGATTTTGATCTTGGGCAGGAAGTCGACGACGTATTCCGCGCCGCGATAGAGCTCGGTGTGGCCTTTCTGGCGACCAAAACCTTTGACTTCGGTAACGGTAAGGCCGGAAATGCCGATTTCGGAGAGGGCTTCACGGACTTCGTCCAGTTTGAAGGGCTTGATGATGGCTTCGATTTTTTTCATGACAGGGCTCCAGGATCAGTGTGTGGGTGGGGATGGGGGGGGAATCAGGCTTCATTCACCATTCGTCCGGGTAGCGTGATGTTATCGGATATCGCCAGTCCTTGCCAAAGCCACGCCGGGTAATCCGGATGCCGGGAGGCGACTGGCGGCGTTTGTATTCGTTGCGTTTGAGCAGGTGAATGACGCGTTTCACGTCATCAGGGGCATGCCCCTGGGCGACGATCTGGCGCGGGCTCATGTCCTGTTCCATATAGGCCTGGATGATGGCATCCAGTGTGGCGTATTCGGGCAGGGAGTCCTGGTCTTTCTGGTCGGGCTTGAGTTCGGCGGAAGGGGCGCGGCTGAGGATGTTTTGCGGGATGACGGGGGTGTCTCCCTGGGCATTGCGCCAGGTACAGAGGCGGTAGACGAAGGTTTTGTAGATGTCCTTGATGACGGCGAAACCACCGGCCATGTCGCCGTAGAGGGTGGCGTAGCCGACCGCCATTTCACTTTTGTTGCCGGTGGTCAGCACGATGGCGCCGGTTTTGTTGGAGAGTGCCATCAGCAGCATGCCACGTATGCGTGCCTGGAGGTTTTCTTCGGTGGCATCGGCGGGCAGGCCGTGGAAGTGGGGTTCGAGCAGGCCGGCGAAGGTCTGCATGGCAGGTTTGATGGCGATTTCGTCGTAACGTACCCCGAGACGACGCACCATGTCGCGCGAGTCGTCGAGGCTCATCTGCGCGGTGTAGGGCGAGGGCATCATTACGGCGCGCACCTTGTCCGCGCCCAGCGCGTCGACGGCGATGGCCAGTACCAGGGCGGAATCCACGCCGCCCGACAGGCCAATGAGCGCGCCGGGGAAGCCGTTTTTACCGAGATAGTCGCGCACGCCCAGTACCAGTGCGGCATAAGTTTCGGCTTCGCTGGCGCGGGGTGGTGCGATTTTGCCCGCAGCCAGCTGGCCGTCGACATAATCGACGATGCCCAGGGTTTCTTCAAAGGAGGGAAACTGGTGGGTGAGCTGGCCGTTGCGGTCGAGGGCGAAGGATGCGCCGTCGAAGACCAGTTCGTCCTGCCCACCGACGAGGTTGGCGTAGATCACGGCCAGCCCGGTGGCCTGGATGCGTTCGCGCAGCACTTCGTAGCGACGCGCCTGTTTGTCGGTGTGGAAGGGCGAGGCGTTGAGGGTTAGCAGCAGTTCGGCACCGGCGGCGTGGGCGGCTTCGGCTGCGCCAGTTTCCCAGACATCGGCACAGATATTGATGCCGCAGCGCACGCCATTGAGCGTGAAAACGCAGGCTTTGTTGCCAGCTTCGAAATAGCGTTCTTCGTCAAAGACAGCGTAGTTGGGCAGGCGTTGCTTGTCATAGGTGGTTTCGATGCGTCCTTGACGCAACAGGGAGGCCGCGTTGTAATGTTTTCCGGCGGCTGGATGGGGATGGCCGACGATCAGGGCGAGTCCGGGGGCTATCTGGGCGGCGCGGTGAGCCAGTTGCTGCAGTTCGTGCTGGGCTGCGCGAAAGAAATCGGGGCGCAGCAGCAGGTCTTCCGGTGGATAACCACACAACGCCAGTTCGGGGGTCAGCAGCAGGTCGGCTCCTTGTGCGTGCGCCTGGCGGGCGGCGGTCAGGATCCGTTCAGCATTGCCGGTCAGGTCGCCGACAATGCAATTGATCTGGGCGATGGCGATACGCAATCTGTTCATGAGAGAATGGACGACTTGAATTGTGGCAGCGGCTGAAGGGTGTCAGGGCGGTAAAATGATCGGCTCGAAGAGGCGGAGATTGTAGTCCAGGTGGTCTGGGTAGGCGAGTTGTCCGGGCTTAGGCGTGTGGCGTGAACGACGCGACGCGGCGGCTATTTAGAATCAGGAACCATGATGACAGCAGAAATTGATATTGAAAGCGCGCAAAAAGCGGTCAAGGGCATCAACATTCCGCCGCGCCCGGCGTTGTTGAATGAACTCAGCAATGAGATGCAGAAGCGCGATCCGGACACTAATTTCATGGCGGGGCGTATCGCCAAGGATGTCGGCTTGTCGGCGGCGATCCTGAAAGTCATCAATTCACCTTATTTCGGTTTGCGCTCTAAGGTGGGCTCGGTGCCGATGGCGGTGCAGTTGCTGGGGATCCAGAATGTCAAAAGTATCGTAACCGGACTGCTGCTGAAGTCGACCATTGGTGGCGGCCTGTCGCTGGAGCGTTTCTGGGATAGTTCCGAAAAAGTGGCGAAGATTTCAGCGTACATTGCGTCCATTTTGCCGCGCGCGCCGCGCGATGAGGCGTATACGCTGGGGCTGTTCCGTGAATGCGGGATTCCGCTATTGATGCTGCGCTTCGAAAATTACAAGGACACGCTCAAGCTGGCGGGGGCTGATTCGCGCCCCATGAATCTGGTGGAAGACGAGCATCATGGAACCAACCATGCCGTAGTGGGCTATATGGTGGCCAAGACCTGGGGGCTGCCGGATATTCTGGTTGAGGCCATCTTGCGCCACCATGATACCGATGTGTTTTCTGCTACAGACAATGCGGCGGCGGGGGTGCGTACGCTGATTACCATCAATTATCTGGCGGAATATCTCAACGATACCAGTGTCCGTATGCGTGACAACCTGCAATGGCAGGCTGTGGCAGAGCCGGTGCTGGATCACCTGGGGCTGACGGCGGGTGAGTTTAATGAGCTGAAGGATGATATTGCTTCGGTGCTGTAGTGCGGGTCGCCGGACCGATGGGTTTGTGGTTTCACATTAATCGTTATTGCGCCACCGGCAGGGTGGGGCGTGTCAAAGTAAAGGGAGTGAGCAGAAATGGCTTCAGTCAATAAGGTGATACTGGTCGGCAATCTGGGCAAGGATCCCGATGTGCGTTACATGCCTAGTGGCGAGGCGGTGACCAACGTCACGCTGGCGACGACCGAAACCTGGAAGGATAAAGCGACGGGTGAGAAGCGCGATGCCACGGAATGGCATCGGGTGGTGTTCTTCCGCAAGCTGGCTGAAATTGCGGGTCAGTATCTGAAGAAGGGTTCGCAGGTCTACATCGAAGGCTCGCTGAAAACGCGCAAGTGGCAGGACAAGGATGGCCAGGAGCGTTACACCACCGAGGTGGTCGCCGATGAGATGAAAATGCTCGGCTCGCGGCAGGGGAGTGGCGATGGCGGCGGCGACTATTCGCCGCGCGAGCGTCCGGCGCCTTCTGGTGGGGTGGCGGCACGACCGCAGGCCAGCTCCTCGTCGCAAAGCGCAAATATGCCCCCGTCCAGTGGGGGGATGGGTGATTTTGAGGACGACATTCCGTTCTGAAAACCCATGAGTACATGGGGCTGCGTCGCGTGGGGATAGCCAAACGCTGGGTGCCGGGGCTGTTGTGGATGGTGCTGTCTGCCCCGCTGCAGGCATACGGGCCGTGGCGTGCGGATGCGCAGAATACACGCGGCTGGCAGTTTATGTCGCCGGAAGAGCGGATCGAGCATCAGGCGAGGATGCGCGGGTTTCGTGACGCGGACGCGTGCCGTGCCTATCAGCTTGAACAGCACCGGCGCATGACTGAGCGCGCTCAGGTACAAGGGGTGACGCTGCGACCGGCACCGCGCGATGCCTGCGCGCATCTGCCGCCCGCCGAGGTGGTGGGCGCGGTGGGCGCGGTGCGGGTGGCACCTTGACGTTGAGTCTGCGAGTGGAAGCATTGTCTCCGGCTTTTCGTTACCAGCTTCGTTTGTCGTTGCTGGTTTTGATCTGTGTGGGCGTGCCGCTGTGGTGGGGGTTGCCCGGGCAAATAGAAGCTGGGCGTGCGGCAGGCATCGTCATGGGTTGGCTGGGCTGTGGTCTGCTGCTGACCTGTTTGTGGCTGATGTTGCGCGAGCCACGTCTGGCCGCGTGGCTGGGCGGGCTGGAGCGCATGTATCGCTGGCATCATCGTCTGGGTGTGCTGGCTTATCTGTGTCTGCTCGTGCATCCGTTGCTGCTGGCCGTGGCTGAATGGCAGGTGCAGCCCGCCCGAGCCTGGGCGTTGCTGGCTCCCCTGCAGGAAGGGCGTGCCGTCTGGTCTGGCTGGGCAGCCTTGCTGTGCCTGATGGTCGGGCTGTACTTTGCCCTGATGCCGGGTGAGGCACTGCGCTATGCCCGTTGGCGACAGTTGCATGGATTGCTGGGCGTGGCAGTGCTGCTGGGGGCTTTGCATCTGTGGTGGCTGGGGATCGATACGCCCTTGCTGGCCTTGCCGTTGCTGGCGATCAGTCTCTTGGCGTGGCGCATGCTGCGTGCCCATGCCGGGCTGGCAGCACGGCCTTTTCTGGTGGAACGGGTGACCCCGCTGGCGCGCGATGCGGTGGAAGTCTCTTTGCGTCCTTTGCAGGCAGCGTTGCCCGTGCAAGCGGGGCAGTTCGTGCTGGCGGCTTTTTTCGATGCCCCGGGGTTTCATGGCTGTGGCGAATACCATCCTTATACCGTCAGCGCGTGCGACGCGCAGGGGCGGCTTGCTTTGGGGATCAAAGCATTGGGCGATTGCACGCGTCGCTTGCAGGGGGTGCGTGCGGGTGTGGCGGTTCGCTTGCAGGGACCTTTCGGCGCATTTCTGCCGGCCACGATCAGCCGCCCCAGTCTGTGGCTGGCAGGCGGCATCGGCATCACCCCGTTTATGGCGACATTGCGGGCGGGCTCGCTCAGTGCGCCGGTGCATCTGATTTATCTGCACCGGGATGCGGATGACGCCGCCTATGTTGATGAACTGCATGCGCTGGCACAGCAGCAGCCGCTGCTGACGTTGGTCGTGCAGGCCAGTGGTGCAGCGCTGCCGGATTTGTCGAAACTTCTGCCACAAATTCTGTCGGATGCGCCGCAAGGTGGCTCGCGTGACTGTTATCTGTGCGGCCCGCCCGGGCTGGTCGCGGCGGCGCGGCGAGTGCTGATGCAGCGTGGTGTTGCGGCCACGCAGATTCATGACGAACGTTTCGATTTTCGCTGAACATTGCTGATCGAGGTGATGGGGTGATGAAGGTACGCCGTTGGTTTCTGGTTGCGACAGGGCTGTTCTGGCTGCTAGTGCTGGCAGCCTGGGTCGTCAGCCGTTTGCTGCCGCCTGTGGCCGTTCCGTCAGCCCGGGTCGCTCCCGTGTCAGCGGGTTACACCCTGGCGCAGGTGGCGCAGCATGCGAGCGAGCAGGATTGCTGGATGGCCATCGACGGCAGTGTTTATGATCTGTCGGCCTATTTGCCCGATCATCCGGCGCGCAGCGGCCTCATCGAAGTCTGGTGCGGTCGGCAGGCCAGCGATGCGTATCACACCAAGCAGCGCGGCCGCCCGCATTCGGCGCAAGCCGACGCGCTGCTGCATGAATACCGGATTGGAACCCTGGGGTTGCCATGAAGCCTAAACGCGCTAGACGCTATCGATACCGCCTGAAAATCTCTTCCTGGCAGGATGTTCTGCTGATCGGCGTGCCGGCCGTGTTGCTGGTGGTGGCCGGGTTCTGGTTGGCTGCACAGTTTGTGCAGCCCGCACCACCGCATCAACTGATCTTGTCGAGTGGCAGCGAGGGCGGGGGGTATCAGCGGTTTGCGGCGCGCTATCGCGAACTGCTGGCGCGCAACGGGATCGAGCTGGTGGAGCGTCCTTCGGCAGGCGCGCTGGAGAATCTGCAGCGTCTGCGCGATCCGGCGGAGCTGCTCGATGCCGCCTTTGTGCAGGGCGGGACGGCCAGCGTCAGTGAGGAAGACCGGCAGCGGCTGGTGTCACTGGGCGGCTTGTATGCAGAGCCGGTATGGATTTTTTATCGCACAGCGCTGGCGCAGCGTATGCCGGGGAAGTCGCTGGACCAGATCAGCCAGCTACGCGGTCGTCGCATCGCCATCGGTGCGCCGGGTAGCGGTACGCACAAGCTGGCCATGGATCTGCTGGGAACCAACGGCATGGCGCAGGATGACGGGCGCACAAGCCTGCGGACACTGGATGGTTTGGCGGTGGTCGAGGCCTTGCGTCAGGGACAGGTTGATGCAGCGTTCGTGGTCGGGCCACTTCATTCGGCGGTGGTGTGGACGCTGCTCTACGATGAAACGGTGCGACCGATGAGCCTCAGCCATGCAGCGGCCTATACCCGGTTGTATCCGCCGTTGCAGCAGCTGAGCTTGCCACGCGGCGCGATAGACATGATCCGCGACATTCCGCATCAGGAGATGACGCTGTTGGCGCCGATGGCGACATTGGTGGTGCGGGTGGGCACGCATCCGGCGTTGATTGATTTGTTGTTGCAGGCAGCGACGGAAGTTCATGGTGAACCGGGCATATTCCAGAAGCCGCATGAATTTCCCCGGGCGATGGCGGTGGATTTTCCGCTGGCAGAAGAAGCCGAGCGGTATTACCGTGCGGGCAAGACCTTCCTGCAACGTTATCTGCCTTTCTGGCTGGCGACGCTGGTGGATCGCATGCTGGTGCTGCTGGTTCCCTTGCTGGCCTTGCTGTTGCCGATTGCCCGGTTTGCGCCGATGTTGTATGGCTGGCGTATCCGCGCGCGTATTTTTCGACGTTATGGCGAACTCAAGTTCCTTGAGGCCGAGCTGGAGCTCGATGCCTGTCGTCACAGTCAGGGTGAGTGGCTGGCGCGGCTCGATGAGATCGAGGCGGATGTCTATCATCTGCCCACGCCGCTGGCCTTTTCGGACATGTTGTATACCTTGCGAGGCCATATCGGTCTGGTGCGGGCGGCGATATTACGCAAGACGTGAATCCCTTGATCGTTTAAGATGGCAATTTTGTCACCGTCGCATGTCGGCGTGTGGAAGTGATACAGGAGCAACCGGATGTTCTTGCTGATCGGATATGTCATCATTCTGGCCGCTTCGGTCGGTACCTATGCGGTGCACGGCAGTCTGGCCGCGCTGTGGGTGCCGCTGGAATACATCGCTATTTTTGGCCTGATGGCGGGGGGTTTTATCGCCAGTAACAGCAGCAAGGCGATCAAAGCGACGGTGGCCGCACTTCCTTCCGTGCTCAAGGGCTCGACGCTGAATAAAGCGCTTTATATGGACGTGCTGGCGATGCTGTTTGAAATCCTCGCCAAGGTGCGTAAGGAAGGCTTGATGTCGATCGAAGGCGATATCGAGTCGCCCGAAGAGAGCAGCATTTTCTCGAAATATCCGTCCATCGTGCATGACCATCACGTCATGGAGTTCATCACCGATTACCTCCGCATGATGGTGGGAGGCAACCTGAATGCCTTCGAGATTGAAAACCTGATGGATATCGAAATCGAGACACATCACCACGAAGCGCATGTGCCCGCACACGTCATGTCCAAGACCGCCGATGCCGTGCCCGCCTTCGGGATCGTTGTTGCGGTGATGGGGGTGGTGAACGTCATGGGCTCGGTTGGTGAGCCGCCTGCGGTGCTGGGCAAGATGATCGGTGGCGCGTTGGTGGGTACTTTCCTGGGGATTCTGATTTCTTACGGCTTTGTTGCGCCGATTGCTTCGCAGCTTGAGCAGAAAAGTGAGGAAGGCAGCAAGATTTATCAGTGCATCAAGATGGTGCTGCTTTCCAGCATGAATGGTTACGCGCCACAGGTGGCGGTTGAGTTTGGTCGCAAGGTGCTGTATTCAACCGATCGTCCGAGCTTCTCCGAGCTTGAAGAAGACATCAAGAGCCGCAAGGGGAAATAATGCAGAAAGCGGCTGACGGAATGGCGAGGTGCGCTCGTGGGTGACGATACCCAGCAACCGATCGTCGTCAAACGCATCAAGAAGGGCGGCGGTGGGGCGCATGGGGGTGCGTGGAAGATTGCCTACGCCGACTTCGTGACGGCGATGATGGCGTTTTTTCTGCTGATGTGGCTGCTGGGGTCGACGACCTCGGGCGATCTCAAGGGGATTGCCGATTACTTCAATACCCCGCTCAAGGTCGCCCTTTCGGGCGGCTCTGGCAGTGGTGATTCTTCGAGTATCATCAAGGCGGGTGGCGAGGATCTGTCACGCAGCTATGGGCAGGAGAACAAGAGCGACGAAAACCAGCGCAAGATCATCAATCTGCGTGCCGCGCAGGCCGATCATGCCGCCATTGAAAAGGCAGAAAGAGAAAAGCTCTCGGGGCTCAAGAGGCAGCTCGAGGCGATGATCGAGGGCAGCCCCAGTCTGCGTCAGTTCAAGAATCAGTTGCTACTCGATCTGACCACGGAAGGTTTGCGGATCCAGATTGTGGATGAGAAAAACCGGCCGATGTTTGATACGGCCAGTGCCGACCTCAAACCGTATACGCGCGACATCCTGTATTCGATTGCGCCGGTGCTGAATGATGTCCCCAACCGCATCAGCCTCTCTGGCCACACGGATGCCATGCCTTTTGCCGGCGGGAAGCTCGACTACAACAACTGGGATCTTTCCACGGATCGCGCCAATGCTTCGCGGCGTGCCCTGATTGCGGGAGGGCTGAAGGATGACAAGGTGATGCGCCTGGTGGGGCTGGCTTCGGCGGTTCCTTACGACAAAATGGATCCTTTCAGCCCGATCAATCGCCGCATCAGCATCATCGTCATGAACAAGCGCACTGAAGATGCGATTTTGCGGGATGGCGCGCCAGAGGAAGGGGATGGCGCTGCAGCAACTGCTGCCCCCGCTGCTGAGCTGCCCGCCCTGGCCATGCCGCAATCCCCTGTCGTTGCGCCACGTCACTGAGATGGGCGCGGTTGTCAGCGACAGATGAAACAGAGGGATGTCTTATAATCAGCTCCCGAAAATACAGGCGGGATGCCTGTCCGCGTCGATCGATGATCGGGCATCCAGCGCAGAACCTGAACAGGCAAAGATGTCATGCGTATATTGTTGAGTAATGATGATGGCTATTTTTCTCCCGGTATTGAACTGCTGGCGCGCGCCCTGGGCGAGATTGCCACAATCACCGTGGTTGCCCCCGAGCGTGACCGCAGTGGTGCCAGCAATTCGCTGACACTGGATCGTCCTCTTTCTTTGCGTCGTGCAGCCAACGGGTTTTATTTCGTTAATGGCACACCGACGGATTGTGTGCATCTGGCGGTGACCGGTATGCTTGATGAGTTGCCTGACATGGTGGTTTCGGGCATCAATCTGGGTGCCAACATGGGCGACGATACCTTGTATTCGGGCACCGTCGCCGCCGCAACCGAAGGGTATCTGCTGGGGGTGCCGTCGATGGCGGTTTCTTTGACCAGCCATGCGGGCAAGCATCTGGAATCCGCAGCCCGGATCGCACGGCAGTTGGTCGAACGTTTTCAGCGCGATGGCTTTGGTGAGCCGCTGCTGCTCAACGTCAATGTGCCGGATATTCCGTTTGATGCCATCAAGGGGGTGCAGGTCACGCGTCTGGGGCGGCGGCACAAGGCTGAGCCGGTGGTGAAACAGAAAACCCCGCGTGACGAGACGGTGTACTGGGTTGGGGCGGCGGGTGCCGCGCAGGATGCCAGCGAGGGGACGGATTTTCACGCGGTCGCCCAGCATTTTGTTTCTGTGACACCGATCCAGATTGATCTGACCCACGATCTGCAGATTCCCGAGGTGCGGCGCTGGCTGCAGGCAGCGCGATGACCAAGAGCACATTGCATGGGATCGGCATGACCTCGCTACGCACGCGTGAGCGCATGATCCAGCGTTTGCGTGAGCAGGGTATCCGCGACGAACGGGTGCTGGCCGCCATGGGGAATGTGCCGCGGCATATTTTTGTTGAAGAGGCACTGGCTTCGCGCGCCTATGAAGACACGGCCTTGCCGTTGGGCTTTCAGCAGACGATTTCACAGCCGTATGTGGTGGCGCGCATGATCGAACTATTGCTCGAAGGAACGCCGCCGCGTGAACTGGGCAAGACGCTTGAAGTGGGGGCGGGGTGCGGCTATCAGGCGGCGGTTCTGGCGATGCTGAGCCGTGAGTTGTTTGCGGTCGAGCGAATTCAGGCGCTGCTGGAACGGGCACGCAAGAATATTGCCCAGTTACGCTTGCATCATGTGCGTTTCAAGCATGCGGATGGAGGGCGTGGGTTGCCGGAAGCAGCACCATTCAATACCATCATCGTCGCGGCAGCTGCTGCGAGTGTGCCGCAATCCTTGCTGGATCAGCTTGCACCGGGTGGTCGGTTGGTGCTGCCGCTGGGTGGGCAGGATCAGGTGATTGCATTGATTGAACGCAGTGCCGATGGCAGCAGCTTCAAGGAAACACGCTACGATGCGGTTCGTTTTGTGCCGTTGCTGGGAGGGGTGGAGTAATGATGTGCGTAATGAATTCCAGAAAATATGGCGTGTTTCAGCGTGCCGGGTGGGGGGGGGCATGCGGCTGAGTGTGCTGAGTGTATTGTTGGTCGGATGTGCCAGCAATGCACCCGCCCCGGTGATCGACCGCACAGTGCCGGGCAGCCTGCAAGGTGAGCTGGGGCATCCGGCGGCAGCGACCGCCGCTGCCACATCAGCCGCCTCAGCAGTGCCAGCTGTACCGTTGGGGCCGGATATGTATCTCGTCAAGAAGGGCGATACCCTGCGGGCGATTGCGCTCGATCATGGTCAGTCATATCGCGATCTCGCGGCCTGGAATGGATTGAGTGATCCGAACCGGATCGAGGTAGGGCAGGCTTTGCGTATTGCACCACCGGGTGCGTCATCGGGTGGCGAGCCCGTTGCGATGGTGAAGCCGGTCAATATGTCGGGCGGCGTTGAGCCTGCAGCGGCAGGCGGGGTGGCCAGTGCTGCAGGCGTGGTGGCCAGCACCAGCCCGGATGGGCAGCTCAAGCGCAGCCCCAAAGGGGGTAAACAGCCGTATACCCCGGACGCGCTGGAGAAAATGCAGAAGGCCGAGTCGACTGTGGGTGCAGGCGCAACGGCACCGGTCGCCGCGGTTCCACCGGTGCCAGTGATCCCACCCACCTCCGTTGTGCCCCCGGTGGCGAGCGTTGCGCCTGCCGTGGCAGCGACGGCCAAGCCGTCCGACGAGACGGTCGATTGGGCCTGGCCGGGGACGGGGAAACTGATCGGTGGTTTTGTCGAAGACAAGAACAAAGGGGTCGATCTGGCGGGTAAGTCTGGAGAGCCGGTATTGGCAGCGGCTACGGGCAAGGTGATCCTGGTGAGTAATGCGCTACGCGGTTATGGAAATTTTGTGATCATCAAGCATAACAATACCTTCCTTTCTGTGTATGCTCACAACAGTCGTATCCTGGTCAAGGAGGAGCAGAGCGTGAGCAAGGGACAGAAAATCGCCGAGATTGGCAGCAGTGATGCCGATCAACCCAAGCTGCATTTCGAGATTCGTCGACAAGGCAAGCCCGTCGACCCGCTGAAGCTTTTACCGGTACGCTGATGATGGTTCGGCGGCGTCAGGCTGACGTGGGAGCCGGGGCGGGAGAGCCGGATTTTGCGGTGGGTGCAGTGGCTCATTCACGCCCGGAAATCGATGCAGATCACGCGCTGACGGCCGATGTCATGCTCGACGTCATCGAGGGCGACGGCACGCCTCAGGAAGCCGCGCATGAGCGGAGTGAGGCAGCGGGAACAGATGCGCCACATACCGAGTTTCTCAATGATGTGACCCAGCTTTATCTGGATGACATCGGTGCCAATCCATTGCTGACGGCGACGGAAGAGCTGGCATTGGCGCGCAAGGTGGTGGCCGGTGATTTTTCTGCACGGCAGAAGATGATCGTCTCCAACCTGCGTCTGGTGGTGAGCATTGCCAAGCATTATCTGAATCGCGGCATTCCCATTGCGGATCTGATCGAGGAAGGTAATCTGGGGCTGATTCATGCGCTGGAAAAATTCGATCCCGAGCGCGGTTTCCGCTTTTCTACCTATGCCACCTGGTGGATCCGGCAGAACATCGAACGCGCGATCATGAACCAGTCGCGCACGATCCGTCTTCCTGTGCATGTGGTCAAAGAGCTTAATCTGGTGTTGCGTGCCTTGCGTCAGCTCGATGCTGAAAGTATCGAACGTGCAGAGCACGGAGAAGGCCTGTCGCATGGCAGTGCCGAAGAGGTGGCGCGCCTGCTCGACAAGCCGGTGGATGAGGTGCGCCACATTCTCACGCTCAATGAGAGCACGGCTTCACTCGATGCGCCGCTCGATATCGACCCTGATCTTTCGGTGGCGGATGCCATTGCCGCCGATCCCGATTCGAGCCCGGAAGTGCAGTTGCAAAACGCCGAAACCGGTCATCAGGTTGCGGAGTGGATCTCTCAGCTTTCGGCCAAACAGCGTTATGTGCTCGAACGACGTTACGGGTTGAATGGTTGCGAGGTGTTTACGCTGGAACAACTGGCGAATGACCTTGAACTGACCCGTGAGCGGGTGCGTCAGATACAGGTCGAAGCGCTCAGCAAGCTGCGGAAGAAACTGGTGCGTGATGGTGTGAGCAAAGACGGCTATCTCTGAGCCGTCGCGGGCGGCTCGCCTGGTTCTCCCTGTGCTTGGCGAGACTGACGAGATTCACGCAATGCCTGAGCCAGATCGTGGACCGCCATGGCATAGAAGCTGCTGCGGTTGTAACGCGTAATGACAAAGAAATTCTGGAAACCCAGCCAGTATTCGGTGGGTTGTCCGGGGGTGATGAGATCAATCAGGGCGGACGGTTGCTCTGGAGGGGGTGCCACTCCCGCTCCCACTGTGGTTACGCCAAACACCGCCAATTCACTGGGTTTGCGTTTGGGGCGGATGCCTTCGTCGATGAGTTGCGTGTAAGCCTCACCGTCGATTTGCGCCCGGGAAACCACCGTTCCATTTTTTTCCCAGCCGTGTTGCTGCAGGAAGTTGGCCACACTGGCGATGGCATCGGCTGGCGCGTTTTCCAGGTCGATGCGGTTGTCGCCGTCGCCATCGCGTGCGTATTGTCGGACGCTGCTCGGCAGAAACTGTGGCAAGCCCAGTGCGCCGGCGTAGGAGCCTTTGTAACTCAGGGGGTTGCGCTGTGCTTCACGGGCAAGCAGTAGCAAGGCTTCGAGTTCGCGACGGAACAGGGCGGCGCGTGCGGCATCGGTGGCGGGATTGATTTTCGGATAGTCAAAAGCCAGCGTAGCCAGTGCGGCCAGCGTGCCGAAATTGCCGGTATGCGCGCCATAAATGGACTCGATGCCGATGATCGCCACAACATATTCTTCAGGCACGCCGCTGGCATTGCTTGCGGCCTGTAATTCGGTGCTGTGTGCCTGCCAGAAGACGAGGCCGCGCTGGATGCGGCGCGGCTCGACGAAGCGTGAGCGATATTCTTGCCAGGAGCGCACAGCCGGGTCACGAGGGGGGCGCACGGCCTGGAGGACGGCGGGCAGGGGGCGGGTCTGCGTGAAAACCTGTTGTAGTGCGCCACGATCGAAGCCATGTCGTGCGTGCATTTCAAGGATGAATTCACGCACGGCAGGTTGGCTGGCAAAGGGAGCCGGTCGAGTTTTGTGGCGTGCGGGATGCTTGGGTTTTGCTTCGGCATGGAAGCTCAGGCCAAGCCCCATGATGCCGATGAGCCCCAGTAAGGTCAGCGGGCGCAAAAAAGGAAGGATGGTTTTCATTGGGGATGCTGGAGTTGGCGGATGCGTTGTTTCAGTTCAAACAGGATGGTTTTGTATTGTTCTGCCGTGGTTTTGCCGTAGCGCAGTGCGACATAACGTGCAGCAATTTCGCGGGCTTCGATGGCCAGTGATTGTTTGCCGGGGATATTTTCCAGCGTTGCCGAAATTCTTTCGACATAATCGGTGGGGCCTTCCCAGGGCTGGCGCGTCAGCCCGTAGGCGGCCATTTTTTTCGAAAACTTTTGCCAGAGTGCTTGCAGGGGATCGGTTGCCTGACGGTGGCGCAAAGCCCAGGCGGTGTAAGCGAACAGCAGCGCAGCACACAGCCCGGAAAATAATGCGGCCAGATGTGTCCAGTCCACGTTGGTCATGCCAAGATTGGCGAGGAAGCTGCGCTGGCGTTGCGGATTGTAGCCGATCACCCATTGGTTCCAGGTGTTGGAGATGGCCTCCCATTGCAAACGCATGGGATGCAGCCAGGCAAGTTGCGCGCGTGACAGCAGGGGGAGCGGTTCGCCTGCGGGCAGGGCTTCGATCAGCCCGCGCTCGGTGCGTGCCGGTGCGACGGCGGCGGTGGGGTCTATCCGCCGCCAGCCCTGGTCGCGCAGCCAGACTTCGGCCCAGGCATGGGCATCAGACTGACGCACGATCAGCGTGCCATCGTTTGGGTTGAGCTCACCCCCTTGGTAGCCGGTAACGACCCGTGCGGGAACACCGGCGGCACGCATCAGGAATACAAAGGCGGAAGCGTAGTGTTCGCAAAAGCCACGTCGGCTGTTGAAGAGAAAGTCGTCTACGGAGTCTTCGCCGAGCAGTGGCGGGCGCAGGGTGTAGTAAAACTTTTCTTCGTGCAGGTACATCAACATGCGCTGGACGAGGGCGAGGTCGTTATTGCCGGCTTCCTTGCGCCATTGCGCGGCCAGGGCGCGGGTGCGCGGGTTGAATTCTGTGGGTAGTTTCAGCGCGGCAGCAATCAGCGCACGATGTTCGTCAGGCGCGATGGGCAGGGGCCGTAGTGTGGAACGGAGGTCGTAGCGGATGCGTCCCATCACCGGCTGTTTGGCCCAGATTTGATAGTCGAACGTGAGCCCGGCTTCAACGGGCTGCGGCATGCTGATCGGCCATTCGAGGGCGAACAGCCAGGCGCGGTTATGCGGCTCCAGCGTGACGGTGTAGTCCACGATTTGTCGCTTCTGGATGCTTTGGTCGTGGGCGGCCGGCGTGAGTTTGGGCAGTTGAACGCGGCTGGAAACGAAGCTGCTGGTGGGTGATGCGTGCCAGGTTCGGCCATCGAAATCGGCAAGCACCGGGCCGCGCCAGTAAAGTTGTTGCTGTGGCGGCGCACGGCCGTCCAGTGCGCCATGGAAGCGGGCGCGAAAGGCGATGGCATCGGACTGGCTGAGTTGGCTGATGCCGCCGGGTGACATCGTGTCGTTCAGGCCGGTCACGCCGCTAAACGCATCGGCAGGTAAAGCCCAGAGCGGGCTTTCAATACGGGGAAAGAGCAGAAACATCAGCAGCATGAAAGGCACGGCCTGCAGCAGCAGACGGCTGGCCAGGCGCAGGCTGTGCTGCGGGGTTTGTTTGGGATGATTGAGCAGTGCTAACGTGGCGGTCACCAGGCTGGCGCCGATGAGTGTGAGCCCCCCACTGAGCATGTCTTGTGCATAAAAATACTGGCTCATGAGCAGAAAGCAGGCCAGCAACAGGGTGACGAAGCCATCGCGGCGATTGCGCGATTCGAGCAGTTTCAGTAGCAGCAACAAAGCCAGCAAGGCGACTCCTGGGCCACGGCCGAACAAGCTTTGATAATGCGCGCCGATGGCCAGCGTGCCGCCCAGTGCGATGGCGATCAGTGTGCTGCGGCCGGGGTAGTGACTGAGTGCAGTCTTGCGCCAGAACAGCAGCCCATACCAGAGCAGCAACAGGATGCACAGCCCCGCCAGCCATTGCGGCAGATGCGGAAACAGGGGGAGGCTGCAGGCCAGTGCTGTGGCGAGCAGCCCGCTGATCTGGACGGCTATCAGCGGGGTGGGCTGGACGTGCGAGACGTGCGGGACGGGCAGATTGGAAGGTTTAGTGCGCGCCATACAGTGCGAGGTGTCGCAGACAGGTGTGAAAATGTTCATCGCCGCTGGCTGGCGGGAGGATGAGTGAGGGGAGGCGCAGCCCCCAGGTCATGTGATTGGCATGGGCATCGCACACCCAGCGGGTGAGGATGGACAGGCATTGCTCGGTATCGTTGCCCGGTGGCAATGCGTTCCAGTCGAGCCAGAGGGTGAGGGCGGCACTACGGGTGAATTGCTTGGTCAGCAAAGGGCCGTCTTCCTGTCGTGCGACGGCTTTCCAGGCGACGTGGCGTAAGGGGTCGCCGGGATGGTGTGCGCGCAGGCCGGAAAAGTCATCCTGACCCTCGCTGGCGTGCCCCCCTTCACCTGTGTTGCCGGGCGGCATGGGGAGTGCGGGGGGCTGCGTGGCGGGGGCGGGGTAGATGAGGCAGCGCAGTTCTGGCGTGGCATATCCCCAGGCGCGTACGAGACCGAGCGGCCAGGTGCTGGCCAGCGTGACGCGTGGCAGGTCGAGCCAGCCACGTTGGGGTGCGGGATATTCGAGGAACAGATGCTGCGCGCTCGCGGCGGGCAGGTCGTATTCGCACGCGGGCTGGCCCGGCAGGTTGAGGCGGATGGCGCAGCGGGGTTGTTGGCGGGTGTTATCCAGCGTCAGGCCGAAGGCGGCCATTTCACCGGCAAACACAGGTGGACAGCGTCCTGTCAGGAGACGCAGATGCGCCAGATTCCTGAATGTGTGCAGAATGGTGACGGTGCCCAGCCCGGCAAACAGGAATACCAGTGCGTAGCCCAGACTCAGACTGTAGTTCATTGCACCGATCAGCATCAGAACCAGCATGCCGCCAAAGGCTAGCCCCTGGCCGCTGGGGAGAACGTAGATGCGATGCTGGTCGAGCAGGATGGGGGGCGTTTCGCGTCGCTTGCCGCGCAAAGCCCAGCGATAGAAACCTTCCTGCAGTTGCGTTTTCAGGGGCATGCCGAGAGGGTCAGGGCAGGGCGACGGCTTCGGTCAGGCGGCGGGTGATGGCGGTGGCATCCAGGCGTGCGAGTTGATCGTCACTGGGGCGCAGTCGATGCGGGACGACGGCTGCCAGTACAGACTGAATATCTTCCGGCAAAACGTGGTCACGACCCGCCAGAAACGCCCAGGCGCGCGCTGCACGCAGCAGGCCGAGTGCGGCGCGTGGCGATAGCCCGGCCTGCCAGTCGGCGGACTGGCGGGTATGGGCGACGAGTGCCTGAACGTAGTCGAGCAGGGCATCGCTGACATGTACGCGCGCCGCGTCTGCCTGAAGTTCGATCAGTTCTTCCGGTGACAGGCAAGGCACGAGGGCATCGATCATCTGGCGACGATCCGCACCACGCAACAATTCGCGTTCGGCAGCGCGGTCGGGGTAGCCTAGTTCGAGCCGCATCAGAAATCGGTCGAGTTGTGATTCGGGCAGCGGAAACGTGCCGATCTGGTGCTGCGGGTTTTGTGTGGCAATGACAAAAAATGGGCTGGGCAACGGCCGGGTGGCACCTTCTGCCGTGACCTGATGTTCTTCCATCGCTTCGAGAAGTGCGCTTTGTGCCTTGGGCGTGGCGCGGTTAACTTCGTCGGCCAGGATCAGCTGGGCAAAAATCGGCCCTGGATGAAAAACAAAACCGCCATTGCTGCGGTCGAAAACCGAAACGCCAAGGATGTCAGCCGGCAGCATGTCACTGGTGAACTGGATACGTTGGAATTGCAGACCGAGCAGCCGTGCCAGCAGGTGCGCCAGCGTGGTCTTGCCCACGCCGGGCAGATCTTCGATCAGCAGGTGGCCACGCGCCAGCAGGCAAGCCAGCGCCATGCGGATCTGCTGATCCTTGCCGAGGATGATGTCGTTGGCGGTTTTGAGTGCGTGCGCCAGTTTTTGGAGGGGGGTCTCTGCCATGAGAAGCTGTGTCCATGAAAAAAAGCATAAGATAATGTATCGCATTACCTCCGTGTCTGGGGTATGAAATCCATTTGAAACCCATTCCATGACCACTGCCTTTATTACCCATCGTGACTGCTGGCGACACGAAATGGGCGCACAACATCCCGAGTGCCCGGCGCGGCTCGATGCCATACAGGATCGCCTGATCGCGGCTGGACTGGATATCCATCTTGAATACCATGAAGCGCCGCAGGCCGGGATGGAGCAATTGCTGCGCGCCCATGCACGGCCTTATGTTGAAATGTTGGCGGATAGCGCGCCGCAAGCAGGCATCGTGCATCTGGACCCGGATACCGCGATGTCGCCCGGCACCTGGGATGCCGCGTTGCGGGCGGCGGGTGCGGGGGTGCTGGCGGTTGATCTGCTCATGCAGGGGCAGGCGGATAACGTTTTTTGCGCGGTGCGACCGCCGGGGCATCATGCTGAACGGGCGCGCGCCATGGGCTTTTGTTTCTTCAACAATGTTGCTGTGGCCGCGCTGCATGCGATTGAGGCCTGGGGTTTGCGGCGGGTCGCCATCGTCGATTTTGACGTGCATCACGGCAATGGCACCGAGCAGATTCTTTCCGGTCGTGATGAGGTGCTGATGGTCGGCACTTTTCAACATCCGTTTTACCCTTACAGCGGCACGGCGCATCCCGCAGCCAACATGCTCAATGTGCCACTGCCCGCCGGTACGCGCGGTGAGGGTTTCCGGCAGGTGGTGAGCGCGCAGTGGCTGCCGCGTCTGCGTGAATTCAAGCCTGAGCTGATCTGTATTTCTGCGGGGTTTGATGCCCATTACGAGGATGACATGGCCTCGCTGGGGTTGGTTGAGGAGGATTATGCCTGGGTGACGCGCGAACTGATGGTGCTGGCACGTCCACCGGCGGCCGCCCAAGGCCGTATCGTCTCGCTGCTGGAAGGCGGCTACGCCCTTTCTGCGCTGGGTCGCAGTGTGGCGGCGCATATCAAGGTTCTGGCCGATTTGTAGGCGCTTTCGAGTAAAATTCCCGTTTTTTCGGATCGGCACGTCATGATCACAGGTTCCATCCCCGCTATTGCCACGCCCATGTTTGAGGACGGTCGCCTGGATCTGCCGCGTCTGCGTGCATTTATCGACTGGCACATCAGTGAAGGTTCGCATGCCTTGGTCATGGTGGGCACTACCGGCGAATCGCCCACGGTGGATGTCGAAGAACACTGCCAGATCATTCAGGCTGCGGTTGAGCAGGCGGCCGGGCGTGTGCCGGTGATTGCTGGCACGGGGGCGAATTCAACGGCGGAAGCGATTGAACTCGCGCAGTTTGCCAAGAAAGTCGGTGCGACGGCGCATCTGTCGGTCGTGCCGTATTACAACAAACCGACGCAGGAAGGCTTGTATCGCCATTTCAAGGCGATAGCCGAGGCCGTCGATCTGCCGCTGATTCTTTACAACGTGCCGGGTCGCACAGGCTGCGACATGAGCAATGACACAGCACTGCGTCTGGCGCAGGTGGCGGGCATTATCGGCATCAAGGACGCGACCGGTAACATCGAACGGGGCAGCGATCTCATCAAGCGCGCGCCGAAAGATTTTGCCATTTACAGTGGCGATGATGCGACGGCCCTGGTGCTAATCCTGCTCGGCGCACACGGCACCATCTCGGTCACGGCCAATGTCGCACCACGGTTGATGAGCGAAATGTGTACGGCAGCTCTGGCGGGCGAACTCAAGCGCGCGCGTGAAATCAATTTCCGCCTGCTCGGCCTGCATCGCAACCTGTTTCTGGAAGCCAATCCGATCCCCGTCAAGTGGGCGCTGGCGCGTATGGGCAAAATGACGGATGGCTTGCGCCTGCCGCTGACCCCGTTGGCCGCCGAACATCACGACCGCTTGCGTACCGCGCTCACCGAGGCCGGTATCGCTGTTTGACATCCATTGATGTCCATCCTGAATTTTTGACTTTTTCGAGGCTCGCATGAAACGCAATCTGCTGTTGTCGTCGCTGGTTCTCTCTGCTTTTACCCTGGCGGGCTGTTCCGGCACGCTGCTTGAATCGAAGAAGGTCGATTACAAGTCTGCTGGGCGGCTGCCCTCGCTGGAAGTGCCACCCGATTTGACGACACCCAGTCGCGATGAGCGTTATGCCATCCCGGTCGGGAGCAAGGGTTCAGAAACCTATTCGTCTTACAACACGGATCGTAGTGGTCTGGCGCGCGCCAGCCTGCCGGAAGCTGCGGCACAGTCCGACAAGTTGCGGATCGAACGTGATGGTACGCAACGCTGGCTGGTGGTCACAGGCACGCCGGATCAGCTCTGGCCGGTGGTCAAGGAGTTCTGGCAGACTATCGGGTTTACGCTGGTGCTTGAAATGCCGGAAGCCGGCATCCTGGAAACCGACTGGAACGAGAACCGCGCCAAATTGCCGCAGGACATCATCCGCAGCACGATAGGCAAGGCGCTGGATTTCATGTATTCCACTGCGGAACGTGACAAGTTCCGTACCCGCCTGGAACGTGGGAGCACGCCGGGAACGACCGAAATCTACATCAGCCATCGTGGCATGGCCGAGGTTTATACCAACGAAGGCCGTACGGAGACGCGCTGGCAGCCGCGTGCAGCGGATCCAGAACTCGAAGCTGAAATGCTGCAGCGCATGTTGGTGCGTCTGGGGGTGGATGCTAACCGCGCCAAAACCCTGCTGGTTAATGAGCAGAAGCAGGAAATCCGTGCCAATGTGCTGCAGGTGGCCGGTGGTGGGAGCCAACTTGCTGTGCAGGAGCCTTTTGATCGTGTCTGGCGGCGTGTCGGGCTGGCGCTGGATCGTGTGAGCTTTACGGTGGAAGATCGGGATCGCGCCAAGGGCATTTATTATGTGCGCTATGTGGATCCAGAGATAGATCAGGCCAAGAAGAAGGGGGATAAAGGCTTCTTCGACAAACTGGCTTTCTGGCGTAGCGATGACAAGGCGGATGCCCGTCAGGCCGCGCAGATGCGGATAGTTGTCAAGGGTGAAAGCACGGCCAACACAACAAGTACGGTGCAGGTGCAAACCCATGATGGTCGTGTCGATGACACGGAGACAGGGCGCAAGATTCTGGGTTTGCTACTCGAACAACTCAAGTAAGCTCGCCGTTGCGGAAGGGATATAGGGACATAGGGAACTGGGGACATAGATTTTCTCCCCGCCCTTTTTTCTTTTATTTTCTTTCGCCAATTTTTGGCCACAAAAAAGCCAGCCTGCAGGCTGGCTTTTTTGCAGGGCTAAGCACGATTAGTGCTTGGCTTCTTCCTTCTTCGGCTCTTCAGCGGGCTTGGCAGCAGCATCAGCAGCCGGAGCAGCCGGTGCAGCAGCGTCAGCGGGCTTGGCTGCGTCAGCGGCCGGAGCGGGAGCCGGGGCAGCAGCCGGAGCGGGAGCAGCAGCCGGAGCCGGAGCGGGCTTGCTGCAAGCAGCAACGGACAGGGCGAGAAGGGCAGCAACGAGGAGGGAGGACTTCATTTGTGATTTCCTTTATCGATCAGGAGTGGGGCAAAGAGAGCATAAAATGGTTTTCGGACCGGTTTTAACGCCAGTCAGCCGAGAATTATATCAGTCGAAAATCAAAAGTGTAGGCGTTGAATCATATTATTTAACGGCGAAAGCCCCGTTATTTCATTCGTTTGGTCGGTGAGATTTCCTCAGAATGGGCAGTTTGTTACAGGTGCGGCGACGGGAAACTGTTAAAATTCGCCGTTCTGCAACTACACCCCCATCTTTCGTAAGCCCTGCGGTCAGCGTGCTGGCTGTGGGTGACAGGAAGTACAGGATACGCGCGGCCAAGCCCGGAAACTCGTGGTGCTTTGTGACGACATGCGGTGCTCATGTCAGCAGGCATCCTGATGATACGAAAGTTCCGGGCACGCTCCAGTGTGCCAGGCCGCGTTTCAAATTTTAGATCGTCGGAGTTGGCTGTTCGCCAGTGGCTGTGAATGTCACATCATCACGTCACCACGTCCTCCTGTGGGTGCGCGGTGGCAGTCATGGCGCAGCGTGCAAGGAAACAACTCCTTTTTTCGAGGGCCGCCCATGCGTCGCGTGTACGGTTTTGTTTTCCATATTCTGCTGTTGGTGTTCCTTGGCACGGGCTGCACGCGCGTCAAGGAGGCTTTGCCGCGCGATGAACTGGTGGTCGCCATACGCGATACCCCCGCGTTTACCCAGGATGAAGGTGGCAGCGGGTTCGAGCGGGATCTGGTGGATGCTTTCGCCCAGGAGCTGGGCTTGAAGGTGCGAGTAATTCTGGTGCACGATCATAATCAGCTGATTGCCTTGCTGCGGGAAGGCAAAGCGCATTTTGCCGCTTCGGCGACGGTGCTCGACAAGCTGGAGGGCGTTCGTTATACCGCGCCACTGCGCGAGTCGCAGCAGTTGATCGTGCAATCTGCCGATGCCATCGCCGTGGATGAGCCTGAAAAGCTTGAGGGGCGGCAGATCGAGGCACTTGAAGGCTCCCCTGAAGCGGCGGCTTTGAAGGTGCTGTCAGCGCAGGCTGGCGCAGCCAGCGTGAATCTGGGGGTGGGCGTGGTGCAGGCGGCGGAGGGCGCAGGAAGCCATGCCGTCAATTTCAGCCTGACCGAGCAGCGTGGCATGAGTGAAATTGACTTGCTGGCGCGGGTCAGTGAGCGCAAGAGCGAGTTGGCGGCGACGGATCGTCTGCATTTTGATATTGCCTCGAATTTCTATCCGGATCTTCAGGTGGCGCAAACGCTCGAAGGGCGTGTGCGTTTTGCCTGGGCTTTCCCTGAAGAGGGCGATCCGCAGTTGTTCGAGAAGGCGCAGCAGTTTATTGCGCGCACCCAGCAAAGTGGTGCGCTGGCGCGGCTGGATGACCGTTACTTTGGCCACATTCATCGGCTCGACCAGTTTTCCATCGCCAGTTTTCTTGAGCGCATCGGTAGCACTTTGCCGCGTTTGCGGCGGGAGTTTGTGGCGGCTCAGGCAGTGACGGGGATCGACTGGCGTTTGCTGGCGGCTGTGGCGTATCAGGAGTCGCTGTGGAATCCGCTGGCGACTTCGCCGACCAATGTGCGCGGCATCATGATGCTGACGGAGGAAACGGCGGATCGTCTGCGGGTGACTAATCGCCTGGATGCCAAACAGAGTATCCAGGCAGGCTCACGGTATCTGGCGGATCTGATTGATGAGTTGCCACGCGAGATCCCTCAACCGGATCGTACCTGGATGGGGATCGCGGCCTACAACCTCGGGCAGGGGCACATGAACGGTGCGCGAGCCATTGCCCGAAGTCTCAAGCGTGATCCGACTTCATGGTACGAGATGAAAGCGGTGTTGCCGCTGATGGCGCGCGAGGAATATTACAAACGCCTGAAAAGTGGTCGGGCGCGTGGCGGTGAGGCCGTCATCATGGTCGAGAATATCCGCAAGTTTTACGATATTCTTTCCCGCTTTGAACCCGCACAGCCCGGCGTTGGCAATCTGCCTGCCGTGACCTCCGCCCCCGGTTTTCTCATGGGACGCTCAGCCCGCACTGCGGGCTTGAAAATCGCAGCACGGGAAGTGGCAACGGCGACGGTGGCGGAGCTCAGTTCACGCTGAGTTTTTCCAGCCCGCCCATGTAGGGACGCAAAACAGCCGGGATACTTACGCTGCCATCGGCTTGCTGGTAGTTTTCCAGGATGGCCACCAGTGTGCGGCCGATGGCCAGACCCGAGCCGTTGAGGGTGTGTACCAGTTCGGGCTTGTTCTTTTCGTTGCGATAGCGTGCCTGCATGCGCCGTGCCTGGAAAGACTCGAAGTTGGAGCAGGAGGAAATTTCCCGATAGGTATTTTGCGCGGGCAGCCAGACTTCGAGATCGTAGGTCTTGGCGGCCGAGAACCCCATGTCGCCGGTGCACAGTGCCATCTTCCGGTAAGGCAGATCGAGTTTTTGCAATATCGTTTCAGCGTGGCCGGTGAGTTCTTCCAGCATTTGCCAGGAGCTTTCCGGGTGCACAATCTGCACCAGTTCGACCTTGTCAAACTGATGCTGGCGGATCATGCCACGGGTGTCGCGACCGTAGGAGCCGGCTTCTGAACGGAAGCAGGGCGTATGGCAGACGAATTTCAGCGGGAGTTGTTCAGCGGTGAGAATGACATCGCGCACCATGTTGGTGACGGGGACTTCGGCCGTGGGGATCAGGTAAAGTTTACTGCCATCGCTGCGCGGTACCTGAAACAGGTCTTCCTCGAATTTTGGCAGCTGACCTGTGCCGAACATGCTGTCGGAATTGACCAGGTAAGGCGCGTATACCTCGGTGTAGCCATGTTCTCCGCTATGCGTGTCGAGCATGAACTGGGCCAGCGCGCGATGCAGGCGAGCCAGGGAGCCTTTCATCAGCGAGAAGCGGCTGCCGGAGATCTTGGTCGCCGTCTCGAAATCGAGGCTACCCAAGGACTCACCGATTTCAACGTGATCCTTGATCGAGAAATCGAAGCTGCGGGGTGTTCCCCAGCGCAAGACTTCTAGGTTACCCGTTTCATCGTGCCCCACGGGCACGCTTTCGTGCGGCAGGTTGGGGATGATGGCGACAAAGTCATTGAAGCGGAGCAGCAGCGCCGCGAGGCTTTCTTCGTCGGCTTTCAGTGCATCGCCCAGCCCGGCGACTTCCGCCATGACAGCGGTGACATCTTCGCCTTTCGACTTTAGCTGGCCGATCTGTTTTGACAGGCTGTTGCGTTTCGCCTGCAAGTCCTGGGTGCGGGTTTGTAGTTGTTTGCGTTCATCTTCAAGTGCCTGGAAAGCGGCACTGTCGAGTGTCGCACCGCGCGTGGCCAGGCGGCTGACGACGGTATCGAGCTGGCTACGCAGAAGTTGGATGTCGAGCATGATGCAGTCCTGTACGGGGTGATTTGTGATGAGCGAGTGTGCCGTGTGCGGTATCAGTGTGCGGTATTAGTGGCACACACAAAGGCCGTCATCAGAAGGTTGGAGGCAAGCCGCGTATTTTCGCAGATGCCGGCTCATTTTTCATTTCTGAACGCAATGAATGTCAGCCTCGACCGTCGGTCGCACCTGCACCTGGTTTTGCCATTCTCGCGCAGTCAATATCCACTGGCGGAAAGGGTGCCCGGGTGGCTCAGCCGATGGTTGCCGCGATGACGCGATTGCGCCCTTCGTTTTTGGCACGATAAAGTGCCTCATCGGCGGCAGCGATCAGGCGGGTCGGGTCGCTCAAACGGTTGGGGACGATGCAGGCAGCGCCCATGCTGATGGTGGCATAAGCACCGGCCGTTGAGCGGACATGGATCAGTTCAAGACCCGCAACGGCGGCGCGCATCCGCTCACCAACAACCAGTGCCCCTTCGATCGGTGTGCTGGGCAGGATTACGGCAAATTCTTCGCCGCCGTAGCGTGCCACCAGATCGCTGACGCGCAGGCGATGTTCATCGGCAATGGCCTGGGCAACAAATTGCAGGCAGGCATCGCCGCCCTGATGGCCATAGGTGTCGTTGTAAAACTTGAAGTGGTCGACATCGAGCATCAGCAGCGATAGCGGCGTTGCTTCACGCACGGCGCGGCTCCATTCCTGTTTGAGCACTTTGTCGAACTGGCGGCGGTTGGCCAAGCCGGTCAGGCCGTCACAGTTGGCCAGTTCCTGGAGTTGCGCCTGTGCCTGCTGAAGCTTGAGGATCAGGTCTTCCTGAGCAGCCTTTTCTTCATCAAGCTGGGTAATGGCATGCACCAGCTTGCGCTGGTAGATGGCCGTGTCGGTGGCGTCGACGACCGAAATGCAAACCTGATCAACGAGATCGTCAGCGTTTTTGACGGGCAGGAAGGTGCAGTCCTGCTGCATCGCGTCGATGCCCCCGGTTACCGGGCGGTTGTGGTTGAAGCGGAACAGGTAGGGACGTTGTTCCCACGAGGTAAAGGCGTAATTCTTCAGCAGAAAAACGCTGCGTATTTTCTTTTCCAGCCATTTGGCGGGTAGTTCCGGGAAGCATTCGAACAGATTGCGTCCGATGACTTCTTCTGCCGCAAGGCCGCTGTGCGAGGCCATGAAGTGGTTCCACAGCACAACCCGCATGTCGCTGTCGACCACAAAAACGCCTACTTCAAGGCGGTCGACCAGGAAACTTAGCAGCGAGGTGGCGCTGTCGTTGCCATTCATCAATAGTTCTCGAGAAAGCGATCCAGTGCGCTGGCGAGAGATTTGATTTCGTTTTCCGTCATCAGAATCAGCAGATGGCAAGCGAAGTTCCGCTGTTCCAGGCTGAAATTGACTTCAACGAGCAGGGCGTTGTTCCAGGAAACGTCATCGACCGACAGCAGTTGCTCAATGGGTACCCGATCCGCCATCAGTGAGGGCGGCGAGAAACGCATTTTTTCGCGGAGCTGTTCGGCAATTCCGCCCAGGCAGGCGCCAACGAGAATGTTGGTGATGTCGAGCAGTAGTTCGAGTTCGGCGGCGCGATCGAGATCCTGCTCATAACCCATCAGGTCGGCCAGGTCGTTGCAGCGCTGTTCGCCAAAAACGACCAGGGCTTCACCGCGCATGCTGCTGTGAAAGGCTTGGCGTACGGCCGAAATCTGGTTTTCGCCCACCGCATTTCGCAGTGAGGCCGCGATATTTTCCTGTTGCAGGAACAGGATGCGGGGAATCGACAGGCGCACAAAGTGATCAAGAACCTGTGCAATCGATGCACCGGCTTGCCCCATGCCGATGTTGGCAATTTCCTGCAGGGCTTCTTGCTGATCTTCGTTAAGTAGTGGACTGGTCATGGTCGTAGGTGACAGGTTACATCGCGATACCGTATTTTTTAAGGACGGCTTCAATTTTCTGGGCGTCGACCGGCTTCTTGATGAAGGCAATGGCACCCATTCCCATGACGCGTTCCTGCGCGCGAGGCTGGATGTCGGCTGAACAGACGATGACCAGGCAATTCAAATCTTCCTTACGCAGGGTTTCGAGCACCTGATAGCCATCCATTTCCGGCATGGTCAGATCGAGAAACATCACGTCGACCTTGCCGTTGCGATAGGCTTCCAGGGCTTCAAAGCCATTGCTGGCTTGCGATATTTCTATATCCCAGTTGGGCGGCAGGGAGCGGATGAGCATCTTGCGCGCCATGGGCGAATCATCGACAACAAGGACTGAAACTGGCATGACCTTATGAACTCACGAAATTTTTGAAAAGATGATGTGATTGAGGCGGGGAACGGCGACTATTTTGTTTTGGTTTTGTCTCGGTTTCCCCAACTCGTCGGCAAAGATTACGCGAGTTGCGCGCTTCCTGCAATGTCCTGTGCGTAACAAGGTTATGCATTCATGCAGGGTTTTTGTCTGGATTTCGCCTTCAGCCAGCGTCTCTTCACAAAGTATACGGCACAAGGAGGAGCCGGTTTAACGACAGTCCTGGTCGCAAGGCAGGGCATCCTTGGCGCCGAGTTTGCGGAGCACGATTTCCAGCGGGCAGAAGCGGGAAAATCCACTCTGGAACAGGTTGGCACCGACGAATAGCGTGAACCAGAGCCAATTATGGCTGATGAACAGCGGGCTGGCTGCAACGCCGAAGGCGAGGGAGAGCATGATGAAACTGCCAGCGAGGATGCGGATGAGTTGATTGACGGTCATGATGAAGTCTCCTGTTGAGGTGGGCGTAGGGTGTCGAGACGATGACGCATGGCGACGTAATACAGCACGGGGATGACCACCAGCGTCAGCAGGGTAGAAACGAGGATGCCGAAGATCAGTGCCAGTGCCAGGCCATTGAAGATCGGATCATCGAGAATGAACAATGCCCCCAGCATGGCGGCCAGGCCAGTGAGCGCAATCGGTTTGGCGCGGACAATGGCGGATTGCAGAACCGCTTCGGCGAAGCCCATGCCGCTGGCGACCTGCTGGTTGATGAAGTCGACCAGCAGGATGGAGTTGCGAACGATGATGCCGGCCAGGGCGATCATGCCGATCATCGAGGTGGCCGTGAATTGGCTACCCGCGAGGGCGTGGCCGGGCAGTACGCCGATAATGGTGAGTGGGATCGGTGCCATGATGATGAGTGGCGTGAGATAGCTTCTGAACTCGGCCACCAGCAGGAGATAGATGAGAATCAGGCCGACAGCGTAAGCCGCACCCATGTCGCGGAAAGTTTCATAGGTGATCTGCCATTCGCCATCCCATTTCAGACTGTATCCGGCATAGGGATCGGTGGGTGGGTGGATGAAGTATTCGGTCAGTGTGCCTGCGCCTGGAATGTCGTCGAGACGCAGCGTTTTCAGACGGCTGCGGATATCGAACATGCCGTAGAGCGGTGAGTCGAGATGGCCGCCCATGTCGCCCGTGACATAGACGACCGGCAGCAGATCCTTGTGGAAGATGGCTTGTTCGCGCGGGCTGGGTCGCACATCGACCAGTTCCGAGATGGGCACCAGTGCGCCGCCGTAATTGGGCAGGGCGCGCACGCGCAGGCGCAGCAGGTTTTCGATGGAATCTTTTTGTGTGGCTGGCAGGGTGATGCGTACCGGGATTTCATGTTTGGCATCGGCATCATGCACCGGTGTGACATCCTCACCGGCCAGGGCGATCCGCATGGTGTCGACGATATCGCGCTGTGCCACGCCCAGTAGGGCGGCTTTGGCTTGATTGACGTGCAGCACGAGCTTTTCGGCGGGTGCGCTGCTGCTGTCGTCGATCCCGACGATGTCTGCGGTGGCCGCGAATTCGGCGCGAATCTTCTTGGCCAGGGCAATTTGCCCGGCGTAATCCGGGCCGTAGATTTCTGCCACGATGGGCGAGAGCACCGGCGGCCCGGGCGGGACTTCCACCACCTTGGCGTTGCCGCCCTGTTTTGCGGCGATGGCCATGACTTGATCGCGCACGGCCACAGCAATGGCGTGGCTGGATCGGCTGCGATGATGTTTGTCGACCAGATTCACCTGAAGGTCGCCCGTTTCAGCACTGCTACGCAGATAGTATTGCCGTACCAGCCCGTTGAAATTGATCGGGCTGGCCGTACCGGCATACGCCTGCCAGTCATGAACTTCCTCAACGCTGTTCAGGTGTTCGCCGATTTCACGCAGCACCTGTGCGGTTTTTTCAACCGGGGTGCCGACCGGCATGTCGAGGATGACCTGAAATTCGCTCTTGTTGTCGAAAGGCAGCATTTTCAGCACCACCAGCTGCACCAGTGCCAGCGATACTGATATGACGATGGCCGCCAGGATGCCCAGCCACAGGGCGAGACGTGCGCGGGAACCGTGTTGCTCATCGAGAAAGCGGGGCAGGATGCGGCGGAACAGACGGGCAATCCAGCCGGTGTGGCTGGCTGCTGCGTGCGCGTCTGCGGCGTCCTCTTCAGGATGCCCGGCCTGCGGTTTCATGAATTTCAACGCGAGCCAGGGCGTGATCACGAAGGCAATGACCAGGGAAATGAACATGCCCATCGAGGCGTTAATCGGAATCGGGCTCATGTAAGGGCCCATCAGCCCCGAAACAAACGCCATCGGCAGGAGTGCGGCGATGACGGTGAAGGTGGCGAGGATCGTCGGGCCGCCGACTTCATTGACCGCACCCGGAATGATCTGCCAGAGCGGTTTACCCGGTTCGAGCTGATGATGACGATGAATATTCTCGACGACGACAATGGCATCATCCACGAGAATGCCGATGGAGAAAATCAGGGCGAACAGCGAAACCCGGTTGAGGGTGAAACCCCAGGCCCAGGAGGCAAACAGCGTGGCTGCCAGAGTCAGGGTCACCGCCAGACCGACAATGAGAGCTTCACGGCGACCGAGTGCGAACAGCACCAGCAGGACGACAAAGGCCGTGGCAAAAATCAGCTTGCCGATCAGCTTTTCAGCCTTTTCGGTGGCGGTTGCGCCGTAATTGCGGGTCACGCTGAATTCCACGCCATCCGGGATGACGGTGCCCTTGAGTGCTTCGGCACGTGCGATCACGGCGGTTGCGACATCGGCAGCATTCACGCCGGGCTTTTTCGAGATCGAGAGCGTGACAGCAGGCAATTCGCCATGGGTTTTGTCGGCATGCCAGACGTAGCGCGACGGCTGGTCTGCGCCATCAATGATGTCGGCCACGTCCGCCATGAATACCGGCTTGTCACCATGCACACCGACAACCAGTTGCTGCACGTCGCGCGCTGATTCGATGTAGGTGCCGGTTTGCACCAGCACTTCCTGGTTGTGGCTGACCAGCGTGCCGGAGGGCTGTGACGCGTTCGAGAGCTGGAGTGCGGCGCGGATGTCCTGGGCAGTGATGCCATGTGCGTTCATCCGTTCGGCATCGATGGCCACGCGGATGACGTGCCCCGGGCCGCCGAGTGTGGTGACATCGCGGGTACCGGCAATGCGTTTCAGGTCGGTTTCAGTGGCGCGCGCCACCTGTTGCAGATCGAAGGCGGTGGTGTCGGTTTGCGCGCTCCAGAACGTCAGGCTGACGATGGGCACATCGTCGATCCCCTTGGGTTTGACGATGGGCTCGAGTACGCCCAGTT
>JAGOVA010000003.1:69465-152109 GCA_018061005.1 Sterolibacterium sp.
CGCCCAGTTGCGGCGAGAGCCAGTCGCGGTGCGAGTGGATGGTGTCGTAGAGGCGCACCAGCGCTTGCGTCTGATCTTCGCCGACCTTGAATTGCACGGTCAGGATGGCCATGCCGGGGCGCGATACGGAGTAAATGTGGTCGATGCCCGCGAGGCGCGACAACACCTGTTCGGCCGGGCGTGCGACCAGAGATTCGACATCCCGGGCGGATGCGCCGGGAAAGGGCACCAGCACATTGGCCATGGTGACATTAATTTGGGGTTCTTCCTCGCGCGGGGTGACCAGCACCGCGAAGATGCCCAGCAGCAGGGCGATCAGCGCGATCAGCGGGGTCATCGAATGACGCTGGAAAGTGGCGGCGATGCGGCCTGAAATGTTCATTGTGCGTGCGCTCGGCAGATGAAATCAGCGGGGTTGTGCGGCCTGAAAGCTGGCCTTGAGCGGATCGAGGATGATCTTTTCGCCCGTGCTGATGCCGGCGAGGATTTCAATCTGGCCATTGGCCACGGTTTCGCCCAGGCGAACCTGGCGCAAACGGGGCTTGCCTTGCGGATCAAGAATGTAAAGTCCCGTCAGCTCCCCCCGTCGCACCACCGCCGTGGCGGGCACCAGCAGTTTTTTTGTGGTGCCGATGACGAAATGTGCGCGTGCAAAAAGACCGGGAACAATGTTGGCCGAGAGCGCGTCAGGCAGGTAGAGGCGCACCCGCACGGAGTGGCTGAGCGGGTCGATGGT
The DNA here is from genome assembly GCA_018061005.1 of Sterolibacterium sp. Classification (GTDB taxonomy): domain Bacteria; phylum Pseudomonadota; class Gammaproteobacteria; order Burkholderiales; family Rhodocyclaceae; genus Sterolibacterium. The sequence goes on from JAGOVA010000003.1 coordinate 70,202, forward strand.
GGGCAGTACTTCGATGCGCTGAGCCTCCAGCCAGTCTGGATTGCCAGGGAATTCAACATTGCCGCGCAAGGCCTGGCGCACGTCGGCCAGCTTGTATTGCGGAATGTTGGCTACCACCCGCATGCCGCCCGGCTCAAACAGGCTGATGAGCGGCCGCCCCGGATTGGCCATTTCTCCCGGCTCGGCCAGACGCTGGGCGATGATGCCCGCAAAAGGCGCCACGATGACGGCATGGCTGCTCGCCGCACCTGCCCGTGCGGCATTGGCGGCCGCAGTGCGATTGTCGGCCTCGGCTTTGTCGAGTGCCGCCTGGCTGACGAATTTCTGGGCGTACAGTTCCTTGATGCGCGTCAGGTTGGCTCTGGACTGGGTGTATTGCGCCTGTGCGCCTGCCAGCGCTTCAGTCGCCTCGCGCGTGTCGATCCGCATCAGCACCTCACCCGCTTTGACGCGGGTGCCGACATCGACACGCGCTTCCATGATGCGCCCGGTGACCTGTGCAGCCAAGGTTGCCTGTCGAACGGCTTCGACGACGGCTTCTGCCGGGTAGGTGCGATCCACCTCGCGCACTTCGGCGGTCAGCGTGGGTAGTGTATTTTGAGCGACTTGAGCCGTCGTCTGGGCGTGCGTCAGACCCACATACCAGGTCGTGAGCATGGCCAGGAAGAGCGCGCCGAACCTGGACGTATGAGCATGGCCTGGGTGGGCGCGGGTGATGGTAGTGGCGGTGGCAGAGCAGGATGAGGTCTTCATGTCTATCAGTATATGCTAATATACGAAAAACTCAAGCGCGTTTCTGTGGGGGGGCGATGGGGGGGGATGGATTTCAAAGAGAATCGGTCGTATGGGAGATGAGCCGATAAAATACCCGCTACGACAGATAACGAGGAGCCTCCATGCGCTTCATTGAAAAACTGAATGCTCTCTGGCACAGCCACAATTCACTGGTCTGTGTGGGGCTGGATCCAGATATTGAGCGGTTGCCGGCGCATCTGCCGAAAAATGCAGCGGGTATTTTTACTTTTTGCCGCGAGATCATCGATGCCACACACGATCTGGTGTGTGCCTACAAACCGCAGATTGCCTATTTTGCGGCGCATCAGGCAGAAGGCGCGTTGGTTGAGCTCATGGCCTACCTGCGCCAGAACTATCCGATGGTGCCGGTCATCCTGGATTCCAAACGCGGCGATATCGGCAGCACGGCCGAGCAATATGCTTGCGAGGCTTTTGAGCGCTATGCGGCGGATGCGGTGACCATCAATCCTTATATGGGTTACGACTCCGCCGAGCCGTTCCTGCGTCATGCCGACAAAGGTGTGGTGGTGCTGTGCCGCACTTCCAATCCGGGTGCCGCTGACTTTCAGGATATGGACGTAGGTGGTCGTCCGCTGTATGAAGTGGTCGCGGAACGGGTGGCGCAAAAATGGAATCACCATGGCAACTGCATGCTGGTGGTGGGGGCAACCTGGCCCGCGCAAATGGCGCGGGTGCGTGCGCTGGTGGGCGACATGCCGTTTCTCGTGCCGGGCGTAGGCGCGCAGGGCGGCGATGTGGAGAAACTGGTACGGGCAGGCTGTACGCCTGATGGGACGGGGCTGGTGATCAATTCATCGCGTGGCATTCTGTATGCCAGCCCGGGAGCCGATTTTGCCGAGGCCGCGCGTGCAGAAACGTGCCGGCTGCGAGATCAGGTGAACGCGTTTCGCTGAATGGTGCGAGGGGGAATGACGGTTGCAATATGGCGGAAACTTGAACCTGGCCAGCCAATCCTCTTTTTACGCCACTGCGCCACTGACGGGCGGCATGCGGCTACGCTGGGGCGTCGACTGCTCGCCCGATCACCGCCTCAAAAATGAACAACACCGCCTATGGCTCAGCGATCCGCTGGCCTTGTACGGGGTAGAGAACGCCAAGCTCGCGCCGAGGTATCAAGCTTCAGCTGCGAAGGCATCACGCAAATAGGGAGAAGTCCAATGGTACAAAATGACACCCACAAGAACGGCAAGGCGCTCACCAAGCACATGACCTACGAGGCATTCCTCGATGAAGTCACCACGCTGATCGCCGAGAAACACGATCTCGCAGACAATGCAGCGATCGCCATGGTGATGCGGGCCCAGGAAGATGGATTCTTTAGCGGACACGACGATAACCTCAAAATCTGTACGCTGGATCGTGCCCATGAAGACGCACGCACGGTGTTCAAGAAATACAAGTAACCATGATGATCTGGGTCGATGCCGATGCCTGCCCCAAGCCCATCAAGGAAATCCTGTTCCGGGCAGCGACACGCATACAAATCGAACTGATCTTGGTGGCGAACCAGATGCTGGCTGTGCCCAAGTCCCCGTGGATTCGCTCACTTCAGGTGCCCAAGGGCTTCGACGTTGCTGACAACGAGATCATTCGTCGGGTGGTCGCTGGCGACCTGGTCATCACCGCCGATATCCCGCTTGCGTCAGAAGTGATCGCCAAGGGCGCCAAAGTGCTCACCCCACGCGGGGAAACCTACGATGCCGGGTCGATCGCTGCAGCCCTGAGCATGCGCAATTTCATGGACACCTTGCGCTCCTCAGGTGTTGAAACCGGCGGCCCGGCGGCATTCAACGCCAACGACCAACGGGAATTTGCCCGGCAACTTGATCGCTACCTGATTAAATAATCAGCTCTATGGGTTGATGGGGGCTGATGGTAAGGTGAATCGGTATGGGAACTAAAGGGGGCAGGCTGGGGTCAGCCTGGTCAGGTTCGATCTTTGCTCGAAGGCCGTGGCTTTGGTTGGCATTTTGCGGGTGGCGTTCCCGTCATTCGCTCTTCTGGCGGCATCCCGGAGAGCTGATAACAGAAACAAAAGGACAGGCACTTTGTTTTGCTCCCGCTTCTGGCCGACAAATCGCCAAACAAAGACCGGAGGCTACGAGGATCGGCCGCGAGACCTGAATATGTGCGCGAAACCGGCGGTGATTGCCCACCAGAAGCCGACCCAGACGACGAGAAGGAGAGTCCACCCAAGAATGGAAGGTGACGCCCAAGCCGAGGACTCCGCCGCGCTGAACACAGGAAGGCCGAGCACCTGGAACGGCATGAGCGGGAGATAGATCGATCCGGCGATAACTGCAGCAGGACGGTCGGGGAGGTGAGATGCCCCGATAATGGCGACTGCGTGGGCTGCGACGAGCGTTGCTACTGCGATGAAGCGTAGATGCATGGACTGAGGCTTACTGTGGGTGTGGAGAAATAGTGTTCATCTATGCATTTTGCGGTGAACCAAATGGAATATCAAGGGGCGAAGATCCGACGAATTCCTGAAAACCGCTGATGGCCTGCTACAAGCAGATAGATACGGCACTCAAATTTCCCGAGTGGCACCGGGCGGTGCGGTGTTTGTCGATGTAGTCACATAAATTAGAATAAAACACTATAATGAGGTTACTTAATCGAGGTGGAGTACACATCATGTATGTCGCCGTTCGTGAACTGAAATCAAGCCTTTCGCGGGTTTTGTCGCTTGCACAGAGTGGCGAAGTGGTTGAAGTGACCTCACACAATAAGCCGATTGCCAGAATTGTCGGCATACCGCCACAGACCGACGAAGGTCTGCGCCGCTTGATGGCAACGGGTGCGCTTTCATGGCGTGGTGGCAAGCCGCAGTTTGCACCGCCGGTGGAGCTTGCCCCTGCGGGCACGTCGGTTAGTCAGATGGTGCTGGAGGATCGTGGGTGATCCTGTTTTGTGACACATCGGCCTTGATCAAGTTGTACATCAAGGAAGCATTCAGCGAAGAGATTCGGCAGCAAACCGTGGCTGCAAAAGGGATCGCCGTAGCGCGTATTGCCTGGGTGGAAGCCATGTCTGCGCTGGCACGGCGCGTGCGCGAAAACCCGCTCGATGCCGATGCAATTGAAACCGTGCGTGCCAGGTTGCGAAACGACTGGGCAGGGTTTGCGATTGTCGAGGTGACCCAATCCCTCGTGGAGCTGGCAGGCGAGTATGCCGATATTTTTGCGCTGCGCGGTTACGATAGCGTTCAACTGGCCTCGGCCCGTCAGGTTCAGGAAGCTGCAAGTGAGGAATTGTGCTTTGCCTGCTTCGATACGCGCTTGCAAAAGGCAGCCAGGGTGCTTGGCATGCAAACCTTTGGATAGGCACAAAAGCCGTCGGGGCGAAAGCAGTGCATTGCTGATGGTTTGATCCTGATGGGTGACTGGCGGCTGGCGTCGCTATGGGATTGTTTACTCGCCTGACACAGATCGACTAATGGGCGACCCATTTTAATTGGGCGTCATGATCGCTTTCGCCGAATAACATAGGCGTTGTCTGCCAGCGCAAAACCAACCTTGGGGTAGTAAGCCATCGCACCGGGTGCGGACATCAGGATAAGGGAGGCATCTTCTCCAATAATTGCCTGGGTGCGTCGAATTAGTTCCCGGCCAATGCCATGTTTCTGATAGGCGATGTCAACCGCAAGATCAGAGAGGTAGCAGCAGTAACTGTAGTCTGTCAGCGCGCGACTTACGCCGACCAGGCGAGCCCCATCCCACGCTGAAATGATGATGTTGGCGTTTGCAAGCATCTTCGCGATGCGTGGGATATCTTTCGTTGGCCTGGTAATGCCTGATGCTTCGAAGACACGAGCGACTTCGACAGGTTCAAGAGGCTGATTCTCGCGGTACTCAATCATTGGGCATGGGCTCTATTGTCGGAAGGCTCAAAAGAGCCCAGGCTCGATTTTCCGTGAGGTTGGGTGGTTGAACAACCATTAAAAGGCTCCCCCCTCATCGCTCATCGGTTCCAGTTGCGCCAGTTGTGCACGACTCGCTTCAAGCTGGCGTTCGAGTTGCTCGGCCATTTCCTGCAACAGGTCGCGGTTGCGGTTACGCGCGAGGTTGGCGGCAGCGAAGAGTTCGTAGAGCTTTGAGGCGAGCAGGCGGTTGAGTTGTTCGCTGACGCTGGCGATGCGTCGTTGTACGCGTTGTATTTCGCGCTGCAAGGCGGCTTGGTTTGAGGTGCTGGGAGCGGCTTGGGATGCGCGGGTGGCCGGGCGCGTGGCGGCTGTGTCGGTGCTTGGTCGGCCGTCTTGCCATTGTTCGAGGATGTCGCGCAGCACCATTTCGTCGGCATTGCGGTAGGCGCGGTTGGCTTCGCTCATCAGTTCGGTACGCCAGGCGCGGTCTTCTTCATTTTCGGCACGATCGGGGTGGATTTTTTGTGCCAGCTGGCGGAACAGACGTTTGAGGTCGGCGGTGGGCGTAAAGGGGCGTTCTCTTTCTTTGTCGAGCTCGGCAAAGCGTTCGCTTTCGCGCTGGGATTGTTCGGCCTGGGCGCGGGCGTGTTCGGCGTGTTGCTGCGCCGTGGTGTCGGCAGGCTGGCAGCGTGCCAGATGTTTGGCAATATGGGCTTGCAGTTGATCAAGCTCGGCCAGTTTGCGGCCGATGATTTCGTGATACCGACGGGTGAATTCGGCCAGTTCAGCTTGGGCTGTGGCGAATTCGAGCTCCATGTCACCTAATTCCTGAACCAGTACGTCAAGCTCTGTGCTGAGGCGTTGCGTTTCGTCGATGGGGGCGAGCTCACGGCTCAGCGAGATGCGCGGATCACGCAGCAGCAGCATGCGGTGGGCACAGGCGCGCAGGTAAGGGACGGCTTCCATCATGCGTTCGGCATGGAGTATCAGCAGGCCATCGCGCATCGGCTGGCCATGCAGTTGCAACGAAGCTGCCTGGGTTGCGGGCAGGATCAGAACAGGGAACAGGATGCCAATGTCGAGCGGCCATGCGCCGCCGGAAAATCCGGCCGCGCTCCAGTCGAGTGCGGCACGCCACACCGGGGCGTTTTCTTCGAGGCGCAGGCGTTGGGCTTCCCAGCAGTCGGCGTAAGCGGGTGGTGCGGGGCGTGATAAACGGCTTTTCAGCAGAGAGAGCGTCGCGCGCAGGGTGGTTGCTGCGGCAAAATCGGCCTCGGGTAATACCAGGCAGAGTGGCCGCAGCTCGATGTCGAGAGCATTGGATATTTCGGGTAGCCATGCATCATCGGGCACGACCAGCAGGGTGGTTTCTCCACGAAAAATACGCGCGGTAGTCAATGCGGCCAGGGCGTCGATGGCGAGCGTATCTTCTGTATGGGGCAGACGGGCTTCGGGCAGCAGTTCAGCAGCAGGGGCAAGTTGCGTGCACCAGCTGGCCGCCAGTTGGTCGGCAGCACTGTCTGGAGCGGCAGAGGGAGCCGGATGAAGAGGCGTCAGCATGGGCAGATTTTAACGGATGAAGCGCGCAGGTCTGCGTTTTGAAATGGATGTTCGCTCAGCTTCTTGCCGAAATACCCCGCATCAAGCTAAAGTGCGCGCTTATTTTGCTGTCGTAAGGAGTTTTGCGTGTTCGCCATACTTGAGGCCGCTGGTTGGCCAATTTATCCGCTGTTGCTGGCTTCCATTGTTGCGGTTGCCCTGATTATTGAACGGGGCTCGGCGTTGCGCCGTGCCAATATCGTGCCGCCCGGCCTGCTGGAGAGCGTCATGGGCGATTTTCGTCAGGGGGGCGTGAATGAGCAGATGCTGCGCCGTCTTGACACGCATTCGCCGCTGGGGCGAATTTTTGCAGCGGGTTTGCGGAATGTGGGGAGTTCGCGTGAGGTCATGAAAGAGGCCATCGAGGAATCGGGTCGTGGTGCCGCGCATGAGCTGGAGCGATTTCTCACCACGCTGGGTACCATCGCGTCGATCAGTCCGTTGATGGGGCTGTTTGGTACGGTGGTCGGCATGATCGAGATTTTCGGCGCGCCGACGGGATCCGGCAATAATCCGCAGGCGCTGGCACATGGTATTTCGGTGGCGCTCTACAACACCGCGTTTGGTCTGGTGGTGGCCATTCCCAGCATGATTTTTTATCGACATTTCCGCGCGCGGGTCGATGGGTTGGTGGTCGAAATGGAGCTGCAGGCGATCAAGCTGGTCGAGCTGGTGCATGGTGAGCGCAAGTAAGCTGCGCGGGAGGCAACGATGAACTTCCAACGCGGTCGCGCTCACGAGGAACCGGAGATCAATCTGATCCCGATGATCGATGTGTTGCTGGTGATCCTGATTTTTCTGATGATCACCACGACGTATTCGAAATACGCCGGTCTCGAAATCAACCTGCCCACGGCGGATGCCCAGCAGAAGGCTGAGCAACCGAATGAGCTCCATGTGGTGGTGAATCATCAGGGTGAAGTGATGGTCAATCGCAATGTGGTCGCGGGTCACGATGTGGCGGCGATTACTTTGGCCTTGCGACGGGTGGCTGAGGCAGGTGGCAGCAAGGAGCCGATCGTCATCATCAGTGCCGATGCGACGGCAACACATCAGCGTGTGATTGATGTGATGCAGGCGGCGCAACAGGCTGGCCTCGCGCACATCTCCTTCTCTACACAGAACACCAACCGCTGATCGTGGCGATACGGCGGCTGAAGCCGATGTTCGCGGATCTGGTTGCAGGCGGCTGACATGCTGGAACGGCTGTTACCGCGCCTCTGGCAAAGGCGTGGTCTGTGGGCGGTGCTGCTGCTGCCATTGTCGGCAATTTTCTGGCTGGTGAGTGGTGTTCGTCGCGCTGCCTATGTGTGCGGCGTGTGCCGGTCTGAGCGTCTTCCTGTCCCGCTGGTGGTGATCGGTAACATTATTGTCGGTGGTAGCGGCAAGACGCCGCTGACGCTGTGGCTGGCGGATGCGTTACGTCGTGCCGGGCGACATCCGGGTGTCATCAGTCGGGGCTACGCGGCAGCAGAAACAGGGGCAGCGGTGCGTGAGGTGTTGGACGACAGTCTGGCCGCCGAGGTGGGCGACGAGCCGTTGTTGCTCAAGCGGCGCAGTGGGCTTCCTGTTTTTGTCGGGCGCGACCGGGTGGCGACCGGGCGCGCGTTGCTGGCGGCTTACCCTGAGTGTGATCTGATTTTGAGTGACGATGGCCTGCAGCATTATCGCTTGCTGCGGGATGTCGAAATCGCGCTGGTGGATGCGCGTGGCATGATGAATGGCTGGTTGCTGCCCAGTGGCCCGTTGCGTGAATGGCCGCAGCGGCTGACCCGCGTGCATGCGCTGGTGCTTAATGGCGAGGCAGCTGCCATTCCTGAAGTGATCCATCCTGAAAAAGTGCCAGTGTTTCGTATGCGTTTGAGCGGTGCCGAGTTTACGCGTCTCCATCATTCGGCGGCCGATCTGCCCTGTACGGCCGCTCAACTGGGCGGTTTGCGGCTCGCTGCAGTTTGTGGCATCGCTGTGCCGGAACGCTTCTTCGCACATCTGGAATGCCTGGGTTTGCAATTCACCCGCCATGCTTTTGCGGATCACCATGCGTACACTGCGGCCGATCTCGCGGCCATTCAGGCACAAACGGGTGCGGATGCGCTGCTGATGACCGAGAAGGATGCAGTAAAATGTGGCGATTACAGTGGTTGCCCGGTCTGGGTTTTGCCGGTGACGGCAGATGTTGTGCCGGACACAGCAGGGATCGGCCTTGTGGCACTGGTTGAACAATGTCTCGTGGAGAACTCGATTGGATCCTCGGTTGCTTGAAATTCTCGTTTGCCCGCTTTGCAAGGCGTCCCTGGAGCTACGCAAGGCGCAAGCCGAACTGGTGTGCAAGCCCTGTCGGCTGGCATTTCCGGTCAGGGACGATATTCCCGTGATGCTGGAAGGTGAGGCGCGTCCTCTCTCCACGGATGAAATCTGACCAGGCTGTACGGATGTGAGCCTGAAACCGCGTATCGTCATTCCGGCGCGTCACGCTTCGTCACGCTTGCCGGGTAAGCCGCTGGCCGATATTGCGGGCAAGCCGATGATCGTCCGTGTGGCTGAGGCCGCGCAACGCTGCCGCAATGAGGGCATCTGGGTGGCGACCGACCACGAGGACATCCGTGCCGTGGTTGCCGCACAAGGGTATGAGGTGGTGATGACGCGTGCCGATCACCCCAGTGGCACCGACCGCATTGCCGAGGTGGCGGATCAATTGGGCTGGCTGGATGATGAGATCGTCGTCAATATCCAGGGCGACGAACCGCTGATCGACCCTGCGCTGATTGATGCGGTGGCCGAGGCTTTGCGTGAGGATACTGGTGCGGCCATTGCCACGGCAGCGCATGCCATCAGTGATGTCGCAGATTTTTTCAATCCCAATGTGGTCAAGGTGGTTTGCGATGCAGGCGGACGTGCCCTGTATTTTTCACGTGCGCCGATGCCCTGGGCGCGGGACGCCTTCGCCTTGAGCCGGGAAACCCTGCCGGGTGAGCTGGGTGCATTGCGGCATATTGGCCTGTATGCCTATCGTGTGGGTTTTCTGCGCCGTTATGGTCAGCTAACCCCGGCGCCGCTGGAAAAGATAGAGGCACTCGAACAGCTGCGCGCACTGTGGCACGGCCATGCCATCCGGGTGGTTATTTGTGCGGAAGCACCAGCGGCTGGTGTCGATACGCCGGAAGACCTCGCCCGCGTGCGTGCAGTGTTTGACCCGCACGCTAATTGAGACTATCTTTGCGAACCATGATTTATCCGTGAGCAGGCACGCTGAACAGGCCGCTCACTGAGGTCGCCGGATGCAGGTGCAAGCCTGTTCCGAACAATATATAAATTTATTCGGCATTTATTCAGGAGCGAGCATGCGGCTGATTCTTCTTGGCCCCCCGGGTGCAGGCAAAGGCACTCAGGCCGGTTTCATTACCGAACATTTTGGCATTCCCCAGATTTCCACCGGCGACATGTTACGCGCCGCGATCCGTGCAGGCAGCCCGCTGGGTCTTGAAGCCAAAAAAGTGATGGATGCCGGTCAGCTGGTGTCTGATGGCATCATTATCGGTCTGGTGCAGGATCGTCTCAAGCAGGCCGATTGCGCCAAGGGCTATCTGCTCGACGGTTTCCCGCGCACCATCGCCCAGGCCGACGCGCTCAAGGCAGCCGGTGTGGCGATTGATTATGTGCTGGAAATCGATGTCGCCGATGAAGAAATCGTCACCCGCATGAGCGGCCGCCGTGTGCATCAGGCTTCGGGGCGCACCTATCACGTCAAGTTCAATCCGCCCAAGCAGGAAGGGCAGGACGACGTGACCGGTGAGCCGCTGATTCAACGGGATGACGACAAGGCCGAGACAGTACAGAAACGTCTCGAGGTGTATCGTCAGCAAACCCTGCCGCTGGTCGAGTATTACAGCAGCTGGGCAGCGAAGGGTGATGCCCAGGCACCGAAATATCGCAAGCTGGCGGGTGTGGGCAGTGTCGAGAGTATCCGCGACAAGGTTTTTGGCGTGCTGGTTTGAGTATGTCTTCTCCTCGCAATGCGTTTTATGCCCAGTCGGGCGGGGTAACGGCGGTCATCAATGCCAGTGCCGGGGCCGTGATCGAAACGGCGCGGGCGCATCCGGACCGGATCGGCAAGGTGTATGCCGGACGTAATGGCATCATCGGTGCGCTGACCGAAGACCTGATCGATACTTCGCTCGAACCAGCAGAAAATATTGCGGCCTTGCGCCACACGCCGGCCGGGGCGTTCGGCTCCTGTCGCTACAAGCTGAAAAGTCTCGACACTCATCGCGCGCAGTACGAGCGCTTGATCGAGGTGTTTCGCGCGCATGACATCGGTTATTTCTTCTACAACGGCGGTGGCGATTCGGCAGATACCTGTCTGAAGGTATCGCAACTCTCGGCGACGCTGGGTTATCCGATTCAGGCCATCCATGTGCCGAAGACGGTGGATAACGATTTGCCGATCACCGATTGCTGTCCGGGCTTTGGTTCGGTCGCCAAGTATGTGGCGATTTCGATGCGTGAAGCCGGGTTTGATGTGGCTTCGATGGCCAAGACGTCGACCAAAGTGTTCGTCCTCGAAGTCATGGGGCGACACGCGGGCTGGATTGCGGCAGCCTGCGGGCTGGCGGCTGAACAGGTTGGCGAGGCGCCGCATCTGCTGCTGCTGCCTGAAGTTCGTTTTGATGAGGCCGCCTTCCTGGCGCGCGTCAAAGACTGCGTTGACCGCTATGGTTATTGTGCGATCGGGGTTTCCGAGGGGCTGCTGAATGCCCAGGGCGATCTGATGGCGGAAACTGGTGCGCGCGATGCGTTTGGCCATGCCCAACTGGGCGGAATCGGCCCGATGATTGCGGGTCTGATCAAGGACAAGCTCGGCTATAAATACCATTGGGCGGTGGCAGACTATCTGCAACGGGCGGCGCGGCATATTGCTTCGCGTACCGATGTCGAGCAGGCGGTCGCACTCGGCCGGGCGGCGGTTGAACTGGCACTGGCGGGAAAGAACGCCGTGATGCCGACCATCGTGCGCCTGGCGGATCGTCCTTATCGCTGGGAAATCGGTGTCGCTGATCTGGCGCAGGTCGCGAATGTTGAAAAGAAAATGCCCAAAGACTTCATTACCGAAGATGGCTTCGGTATTACAGCGGCCTGTCGTGCCTATCTCGCGCCGCTGATCGAAGGCGAGGACTATCCCCCTTATCGTGATGGCCTGCCGCAGTATGTGCGGCTCAACAATGTAGCGGTGGCAAAAAAATTGCCTGCCTTTGCCGTGTGAGGCGTAATGAAAAAACAAATGAATGAATATTACGGGCTGTCCGGGTTTTTTCGGGCAGCCCGTTTTTTTTTACAGTTTGAAGGTGTGGTGATGTAAAAAGTGGTTGTTGTTGGTTGGTGGTGTGTCTGGTTGTAGATATCCGATTTGCCAATTCAAGGAGGAAGTGAATGTCTGCACTTATGTTTGCGCTGATCTGCGCGGTCGCTGCCATTTTGTACGGCATCGTTTCCAGTCAATGGATACTGGCTCAACCCGCGGGCAATGCGCGCATGCAGGAAATCGCACAGGCCATACAGCAGGGTGCCCAGGCTTATCTCAACCGGCAGTACAAAACCATTGCCTGGGTGGGGGTCGTCTTGTTCATCGTCATTGGTTTGATTCCCAAGCTTGGCTGGCTGATGGCCATCGGTTTTCTGATTGGTGCCGTGCTTTCGGGGGCAGCGGGTTATATCGGCATGAATGTGTCGGTACGCGCCAACGTGCGGACGGCCGAGGCTGCGCGCGGCGGAATTGCGCCCGCGCTCAATGTGGCCTTCAAGGGCGGTGCCATTACTGGCATGCTGGTGGTTGGTCTGGGTTTGCTGGGGGTGGCGGGATATTACGGTGTGCTGAAAAGCCTGGGCGGGGCAGATGCCGATCTGCATCATGTGATCGAGCCGTTGGTGGGGTTGGCGTTCGGTTCATCCCTGATTTCGATCTTTGCGCGTCTGGGGGGTGGTATTTTCACCAAAGGCGCGGATGTGGGGGCGGATCTGGTGGGTAAGGTCGAGGCCGGGATTCCGGAAGACGATCCGCGTAACCCGGCGGTGATTGCCGATAATGTGGGCGACAACGTGGGTGATTGTGCCGGTATGGCCGCCGACTTGTTTGAAACCTATGCGGTCACGATCGTGGCCACCATGGTACTGGCGGCACTGATGCTGAAAACCTCACCGGGGCTGGGCGAGAACCTGCTGCTCTATCCGCTGGTGCTGGGCGGGGTGTCGATTATCGCTTCAATCATCGGCTGTTATTTCGTCAAGGCGACGGAAGGTGGCAAGATCATGAATGCGCTGTATCGCGGCCTGGCGGTGGCGGGTGTGCTGGCACTTGCGGCGTATTGGCCGGTCACGCAATGGCTGATTGGTGAAGGCGATGCGGCGGCCAGAATTACCAGTACGAGCATGTTTGGTTGCTCGATCGTCGGCTTGGCACTGACGGCGGCGCTGGTATGGATAACCGAGTACTACACCGGCACCGACTATGCGCCTGTCAAGCATGTGGCCTCGAGTTGCCAGACCGGACACGCCACCAACATCATTGCCGGGATAGGTGTGTCGATGAAGTCCTGTGCCTGGCCGGTGCTGGCGGTTTGTCTGTCGATCTGGGCGGCTTATACGATGGGTGGCTTGTTCGGCATCGCGATCGCAGCGACCTCGATGCTGTCGATGGCGGGTATTGTGGTGGCGCTCGATGCCTACGGGCCGATTACCGATAATGCAGGGGGGATTGCTGAAATGGCTGAATTGCCCAAGGACGTGCGGAATGTGACCGACCCGCTGGATGCCGTGGGCAATACCACCAAGGCCGTCACCAAGGGCTATGCCATCGGTTCGGCGGGGCTTGCCGCACTGGTGCTGTTTGCGGACTACACGCATGCGCTGGAAGCTGCCGGCCTGAAGGGTGTCACTTTCGATCTGTCTAACCATCTGGTCATCATCGGCCTGTTCATCGGCGGCCTGATTCCTTATCTTTTTGCGGCCATGGCGATGGAGGCTGTCGGTCGTTCGGCGGGCGCTGTGGTGATGGAAGTCCGTCGTCAGTTCAAGGAAATCCCCGGCATTATGGAGGGCACGGCCAAGCCAGATTATTCACGCGCGGTCGACATGCTGACGGTGGCGGCGATCAAGGAAATGATGATCCCGTCGATTCTGCCCATCGCTGTGCCGATCCTCGTCGGGCTGATCCTGGGGCCGCAGGCACTGGGTGGTTTGCTGGTGGGTACCATCGTCACCGGTTTGTTTGTGGCCATCTCGATGACCACCGGGGGCGGTGCCTGGGACAATGCCAAGAAGTACATCGAAGATGGACATTTTGGCGGCAAAGGCTCCGATGCGCATAAGGCCGCAGTGACCGGAGATACCGTGGGGGATCCGTACAAGGATACGGCAGGGCCGGCAGTGAATCCGCTGATCAAGATCATCAATCTGGTGGCTTTGCTGATCGTGCCTTTGATCGTCTGATCCTTATTGTTTACAGTGGTGTCGGGCAGCCTGCGGGCTGCCCGTTGTTTTTGTGGTGGCGCACGGGATTAGTATCGTCGCAGGTCGGAGATTACGGGCTACAATAGATGCAATTTATTTGCACCATAAAGGATGTCCCATGACGCCCCGTAATCTCGGCAAGAAAATCTCTCTGGGTTTTTCGGTGGTCAGCCTGATTGGCATGATCATCAGCTTTGGTCTTTTTCTTTATCTCAGAGAAACCAAGGGCATGATGGATGTGTTTACAGCCAGTGCGATGGCGACCTCCCTGTTTTTCGCCAGCACGGGTTTCGTGCTTTATGCCATAAGCAAGCCGCCGCTACATGAATTGCAGCCTTGGGACGCACCCGAGTCCTGAGCCTTTATTCAGTTGGCGCCGCGTTTCCTGAAATCACTGATGCGGAAGCCAAGCAAGGCCAGTGTGGCGAAATAACTGGCAGCACCGCCAATGCAGAGCCCGGCGAGGTAACCGATTTTTTCAGGTATGGCGCGTTGCAGCCAGGCATGTTCACTGCCCACACTCGTCCACAATACGCCGCCCATGATCAGCAGTGCCAGCAATAGCTTGAAACTGAATTTTGCCCAGCCCGGTTGGGGTTGGTAGATGCCCCCGCGACGTAATCCGCGATAGAGCAGCACTGCATTGAGGCAGGAGGCGATGCTGATCGAGAGTGCCAGTCCGGCATGGTTGAGCTTCAAACCAAAAATGAACAGCAGGTTGAGTAGTTGCGTGACGGTGAGTGTGAGCAAGGCGATTTTGACGGGCGTGCGGATGTTTTGCCGTGCATAGAAGCCGGGTGCCAGCACCTTCACCAGGATCAACCCCGTCAGCCCCATGGCGTAGGCGAGCAGGGCCTGGTACGTTTGCAGAACGTCGCTGGCGGCAAATGCGCCATGCTGAAATAAAGTGGCGACGAGCGGCACGCCCAGCAAGGCCAGTGCCAGTGCGGCCGGCAGGGTGAGCAGCAGGGTCAGGCGCAGTCCCCAGTCGAGCAGTACCGAAAATTCATCATGCCGTTGATCGGCGTGGCATTTGGCCAGGCTGGGCAGCAGAATGGTGCCCAGCGCAGCCCCCAGCAGGCCGGAAGGGAATTCCATCAGGCGGTCGGCGTAGTAGAGCCAGGAGAGGCTGCCAACGGGCAGGAATGAGGCAAATACAGTGTTGATCAGCAGGCTGATCTGCGCTACTGAAACGCCGAGAATAGCGGGTGCCATCAGTTTCAGAATGCGATTGACGCCGGGGTCTTGCAGGCTGAATGAAAAGCGCGGCAGCATGCCGATCTTCGCCAGTGCGGGAATCTGGATGGCCAGTTGCAGTACGCCGCCCAGTACCACTGCCCAGGCTAGTGCCATGATGGGCGGGTTGAAATAAGGGGCGGCCAGCAAGGCCATGCCGATGAATGAGAGATTCAGCAACACCGGGGTAAAGGCGGGCAGGGCGAAGCGGTTCCAGGTGTTGAGTACGCCAGCAGCCATGGCGACTAGCGACATGAAGAGGATGTAAGGAAAGGTGATCCGGGTCAGTTCGACGGTCAGCGCGAATTTTTCGGTATTGTCGGCAAAGCCGGGTGCGGTCAGGTGGATGAGCAGCGGTGTCAGCAACATGCCCAGCAGCGTGACGACCAGCAGTGCCAGAAACAGCAGGGTTGCCACATGGTTGACGAGACGGCGCGTTTCCTCCGCGCCCTGGCGGTTTTTGTATTCGGCCAGTATAGGCACGAAGGCTTGCGAGAAAGCACCTTCAGCAAACAGGCGACGCAGCAGATTGGGCAGGCGAAAGGCCACCACGAAGGCATCGTTGGCCATGCTGGCACCAAATAGGTGAGCGACCACCGCGTCGCGCACGAAACCCAGGATGCGCGACAGCAGGGTCATGCCGCTGATGGTGGCCAGTGCCTTGAGGAGATTCATGAGTGTTGCATGTGCCTTTGTTGGCTGAAGGGGCGGGGAGGCGGGGAGGCGCGATGTTATGCGATCTTGTCGCAGGCGGCAATGTGCCATGGTGCGCCATGGTGGAATGTCGTCTAAAATGTACTTGCAATCCATCTTTTTGGCGTGCCATGAAAAAACTGATGTTCATCAAGCGTAGCAACGGCAATCATTGGGTTGGCGATGGTTTTCCGGTCAGGAATATTTTCTCGTACGGCGATATTGCAGAGGATATGTCGCCCTTTTTGCTCATGGATTACGCAGGGCCTGCGAATTTTTCGCCAACACAGGACAGGCTGGGGGTCGGCGCGCATCCGCATCGTGGCTTTGAGACGGTGACGATCGTGTATGCGGGCGGCGTTTCGCATCGCGATTCGTCGGGGGGCGGCGGCACGATCGGGCCGGGGGATGTGCAATGGATGACGGCGGCATCGGGTTTGCTGCACGAGGAATTTCATAGCCCGGCTTTTTCAGCACAGGGCGGGGCGTTCGAGATGGTGCAGCTCTGGGTGAATCTGCCCGCCCGTGACAAGATGTCCGCACCTGGTTATCAGGGCATCACGGCGCAGCAGATTCCTGAAGTGGAATTGCCTGATGCGGCTGGCGTGGCGCGGATTATCGCCGGTCGCCATGTCGATGCAGTCGGCCCGGCACGCACGTTCACGCCCATGAATGTCTGGGATTTGCGATTGCAGGCAGGACACCCGGTGGTGCTTGATCTGCCTGAGGGGCACGGTGCCGCATTGTTTGTGCTGAAGGGGCGGCTGCGTGTCGGCAATGAACATGTGGTGTGTGCGGCGGAACTGGCGGTATTCGAGCGCGCAGGCGGTTGTTTGCGGTTCGATACGCTGGAGGATGCGACGGTGTTGTTGCTGGCGGGCGAACCGATCAGCGAACCCATCGTGGGTCGCGGGCCTTTCGTCATGAACAGTGAGGCGGAAATCCGTCAGGCGATCAATGATTTCAAGAACGGCCGGTTTGGGCAGATGGGTTAGCTACGCCATGTTTCACGATGAATGCCAGCCGAACAGGTTGCTTGCGGGCGTGGTATAGGTCAAAAAGCTTGAACAGGAATGGAAAGCCATTTATAATCCGCCGTTTTACCGCCCTAGCTGGAATAACACACATGGCAAATAGCGCACAAGCGCGCAAGCGCGCCCGTCAGGCTGTCAAGCAGCGTACTCATAATGTGAGCCTGCGTTCGACCCTGCGTACTGCGATCAAGAAGGTGCAGAAAGCAATCCTCGGTGGCGACAAAACTGCCGCACAGGCTGTTTTCAAGGATTCGATGAGCACCATCGATAGCATCGCTGACAAGAAAATCATTCACAAGAACAAGGCTGCTCGCCACAAGAGCCGCTTGTCGGCTGCTATCAAGGCACTTTGAGCTGGCGTTAGGCGCAACGTGGCCTGGTGACCTGGTTGCCTGGCTTTCTCGTTTCGCCGCGTTGTTCTTTGTGCGCCCTGATGGGTACTGCCGTCTGTATGCAGGTGGCTGATCCATAAGGGATGTTCTTGTTTGTGCTGGGTATGCGGACGGCGGCGCGAGCCGCCGTTGCCGTTTGATGTTGTCAGGATGGTCGCGCCATTCTGTTTCTGTATTGCGCCGCGGCCTCATCCGGTTTTGAATACTGCAAGGGTTGGTCTGTCATGACGCATTTGATGAATGTCTATGCTCGCCAGGCGGTTGCTTTCACGCATGGTGAAGGTGCTTGTCTTTTTGATGAGGCCGGGCGTCGTTATCTTGATGCGCTGTCAGGGATCGCCGTCAATACGCTGGGGCACAATCATCCCCGTCTGGTGCAGGCGTTGTCTGCTCAGGCTGGTCGGCTGATTCATACCTCCAACCTGTATCGGGTGCGTGAGCAGGAGCAGGTGTCCGACAAACTGGCGGCCTGCTCGGGCATGGACGAGGTGTTCTTCTGCAATTCCGGTTGTGAAGCCAATGAGGCAGCCATCAAACTGGCGCGTCTGTATGGTCATCACAGGGGCATCGAGCAGCCGACCATCATCGTTATGGAAAAGGCGTTTCATGGCCGCACGCTGGCGACGCTCTCCGCCACGGGTAACCGCAAGGTGCAGGCCGGGTTTGAACCGCTGGTCAGTGGCTTCATCCGGGTGCCTTACGATGACTTGGCCGCGATTGAGGCGGTGGCGCGGAACAATACCAATGTCGTGGCCGTGTTGTTCGAGCCCATCCAGGGCGAGGGCGGCATCCGCCTGGCGCATGACGAATATATGCGTGCACTTCGTGCGTTGTGCACGGCGCACGACTGGTTGCTCATGGTTGACGAAGTCCAGTGTGGTCTGGGGCGCACGGGGCGCTGGTTTGCCCATCAACGTGCGGGCATCCTGCCGGATGTGATGACGCTGGCCAAGGGCTTGGGCTCGGGCGTGCCGATCGGTGCCTGTCTTGCCGCAGGCAAGGCGGCAGGGGTCTTCGGCCCAGGGAATCACGGTTCTACTTTTGGCGGCAATCCGCTGGCCTGTGTGGCGGCATTGACGACGCTGGCAGTGATCGAGCAGGATGGCTTGCTGGCGCGTGCGAGTGCGCTGGGTGCGTCACTGCGCAACGATTTTGCCGCTGCGCTGGCAGGTGTTGCTGCCGTGACCGACATCCGTGGCGATGGTTTGATGCTCGGTATCGAGCTGGATCGTCCCTGTGCGGAACTGGTCAAACATGCGCTGGGTGCGGGGCTCCTGATTAACGTCACCGCTGACAAGGTGGTGCGTCTCTTGCCGTCGCTGACGTTCAGTGACGAAGAAGCCGCAGAGCTGGTGCAGAAGTTATCCCGGCTGATCCGCGAATTTGTTGCGGCATAACTGCGAAGCGCGTCCGCGCAAGGCCATTGATCCGGTGAAATGAATATGCTTCCCGTCAGACATTTTCTGCAGTTCAAGGATTTCACCTGCGCCGAGTACGAATATCTGTTTCAGCGTACCAAAATCATCAAGCAGCAGTTCAAGGCGTATCAGCGTTACTGGCCGTTATCCGACCGCACGCTGGTGATGATTTTCGAAAAAGCCAGTACGCGCACCCGTCTGTCTTTTGAAGCGGGTATCCAGCAACTGGGCGGCAGTGCGATCTATCTCAATACCCGCGATTCGCAACTTGGGCGCGGAGAGCCGGTGGAAGATGCCGCACAGGTGATTTCGCGGATGAGCGACATCGTCATGATCCGCACCTTCGAGCAGGACATCATCGAGCGTTTTGCCGCCAACTCGCGCGTGCCGGTGATCAATGGCCTGACCAACGAATATCACCCCTGCCAGATACTTGCTGATATCTACACCTACATCGAGCAGCGCGGCCCGATCGCGGGCAAGACAGTGGCCTGGATTGGTGACTCCAACAACGTTTGCAACACCTGGTTGCAGGCCGCTGAAGTCTTTGGTTTTAATGTGCATGTATCCACGCCGCCGGGTTACGAAGTCGAGCCGGAACGCGCCGGTCTTTACGGGACGGATAACTACGAAGAGTTTACCGATCCGATGGAAGCGGTGCGCGGTGCGGATCTGGTCACCACCGATGTGTGGACCAGCATGGGCTTCGAGGCGGAAAACGAAGAGCGTCTGCGCGATTTTGAGGACTGGCAGGTGGATGCCGAAATGATGCGGCAAGCCAGGGCGGATGCAGTTTTCATGCATTGCCTGCCCGCGCATCGTGGTGAAGAAGTCGCCGCCGAAGTCATCGATGGCCCGCAAAGCGTGGTCTGGGATGAGGCGGAAAACCGGTTGCATGTACAAAAGGCGCTGATGGAGTTTCTGCTCCTCGGCAAAGTGGATTCGTGAGGAGTTACCCATGAGCGACATCAAAAAAGTAGTCCTGGCCTATTCGGGCGGTCTCGATACCTCGGTCATCCTCAAGTGGCTGCAAGATACCTATCAATGTGAAGTGGTGACGTTTACCGCCGACCTTGGGCAGGGCGAGGAACTGGAACCGGCGCGCGCCAAGGCCTTGAAGTTCGGCATCAAGCCGGAAAATATTTTCATCGACGACCTGCGCGAAGAGTTTGTGCGCGATTTCGTTTTTCCGATGTTCCGTTGCAACACGATTTATGAAGGCGAGTATCTGCTCGGCACATCGATTGCCCGTCCGCTGATTGCCAAGCGGCTGATTGACATCGTGAACCAAACGAATGCCGATGCGATTTCGCATGGCGCGACCGGCAAAGGGAATGACCAGGTGCGCTTCGAACTGGGTGCGTATGCGCTGAAGCCGGGCATCAAGGTGATTGCACCGTGGCGTGAATGGGATTTGCTGTCGCGTGAAAAGCTGATGGCGTATGCTGAAGAGCATGGCATCCCGGTGGATATGAAGCACAAGCAGGGGGGCTCACCCTATTCGATGGATGCCAACCTGCTGCACATCAGCTACGAAGGCCGTCATCTCGAAGACCCGGCGGCCGAAGCCGAGGAGTCGATGTGGCGCTGGACGGTATCGCCGGAAGCCGCCCCCGATGCCGCCGAATATCTGGATATCGAATTTGAAAATGGCGATCCCGTTGCCCTCAATGGCAAGCCGCTGAAGGCGCATGAACTGCTGGCTACGCTGAACCAGGTGGGCGGCAAGCATGGCATCGGCCGGCTCGATCTGGTTGAGAACCGTTATGTCGGCATGAAGTCACGCGGCTGTTATGAAACCCCGGGCGGCACCATCCTGTTGCGCGCACATCGCGCCATCGAGTCGATTACCCTGGATCGTGAAGTCGCGCATCTCAAGGATGACCTGATGCCGCGTTATGCCAGCCTCGTCTATAACGGCTACTGGTGGGCACCTGAGCGTCGTGCCTTGCAGGTGCTGATCGATCACACCCAGCAGACGGTGAATGGCACTGTGCGTCTCAAGCTCTACAAGGGCAATGTGATTGTCGTGGGGCGTGATTCAAAAACCGATTCGCTGTTCGATTCGACCATCGCCACGTTTGAAGATGATGCCGGTGCTTACGATCAGAAGGATGCGGCCGGTTTCATTAAGCTCAATGCGCTGCGGATGCGGATTGCGGCCAATCTCAACGCCCGGCGTGGTCATCGCAGCAAGTAAGGTTCTGGCAGGGAAGGGCATCGCATGTTCGGCATCAGCGAAGC
The DNA here is from genome assembly GCA_018061005.1 of Sterolibacterium sp. GTDB lineage: Bacteria > Pseudomonadota > Gammaproteobacteria > Burkholderiales > Rhodocyclaceae > Sterolibacterium. The sequence goes on from JAGOVA010000003.1 coordinate 91,005, forward strand.
AGAATTTTCCGATTTCTTCGTCACCTGGGGTGTCGGTGCCTTCATGCTGTTCATGCTGTTCATCATCGGTGAACTGGCTTACAAGTCGAAGGCGGGCAAGCGTGGCACGTTTGTGCTGTTCTTCGTGTTGGCCTTTGGCATGCTGGGCTTCGTCATTAAACTCATCATTGAAAAACTCTGGGGAATCTGAACATGTCACAGTTTGAAAACGTCAGCGTCATCAAACAGGCCAATGTGTATTTTGACGGCCAGTGTGTGAGCCATACCGTGCAGTTGGCCGATGGCACGAAAAAAAGTGTGGGCGTGATCCTGCCGGGGGCTGCGCTGACATTCAATACAGGCGTGCCGGAAATCATGGAAGGCGTGGCGGGAGATTGCCGCGTGCGGCTGAAAGGTGAGCATGAATGGAAGCCTTATGGCGCGGGGCAGTCATTCAGCGTGCCGGGTAATTCGAGTTTTGATATCGAGGTGACTGCGCCGTATCACTACGTTTGTCATTTCGATTGAGCGGAGATCACCATGCCAACATTCGATTTTTCATCCGAAGTGGAAATGGTCGCGCTGAAGAACGCCATTGATGCTGCAGGCAAGAAGATCATCGGTCGTCATGACTTCAAGGGCACCAGTGCCAAGGTGGAACTGAACGAGAAGGACAAGACACTGATGCTGTTTGCCGACTCGGACTTTCAGCTCAATCAGGTCAAGGATCTGTTGTTTCCCGAACTGGAAAAGAAAGAACCGGATTGCGTTAAACGGCTGGATCAGCAGGCCGTGCAGAAGGTTTCGGGTGACAAGGTCAAGCAGGAACTGAAGATCAAGATCGGCATTGAGTCCGAACTCGCCAAGAAAATCGTCAAGATCATCAAGGACTCCAAGCTCAAGGTACAGGCCAGTATTCAGGGCGATACCGTGCGCGTTTCGGGTGCCAAGCGCGATGTGCTGCAGGAGACCATTACGCTGGTCAAGAAAAGTGTGCCGGATTTTCCGATCAAGTACGGCAATTTCCGCGACTGAGGTTGTGATTGAGGTTGCGGATGGATGGATGGGTGAGTGTGGGTGAGTGGCTTTGTACTCCAATAAAAACGACGTCCGCGGACGTCGTTTTTATTGGAGGCTGGCTCGGGGCTGGTACCTCAGCGTCGCAAACCAGCGATCCAGCGGGTGTATAGCTTTTCGGCGATGGCGTGCAGCGGTGGCAGAAATTGCGTTGCCTGTGTACGCATGTCGACTGCTTGTTGCACCGTGACGCAGGGATTCGCGGCGATTTCGTCCGCACCGATGCGGCTCCATTCCTCGATCATGTCGTGGGTCATCTCGACATGGCATTGCATGCCCAGATGGGGGCCGAGCGCGAATGCCTGATGGGCACATGCGGCACTTGCCAGGATGCGCGTTGCACCGACGGGGATGCCGAAGGTTTCACCATGCCAGTGAAACGAGGTAAAGCGTCTGGTGTGGCCGAACCATTCGCCAGCGACCGGGTTGTCGAGTACGTCGACGACACCCCAGCCGATTTCTTTCTGCAGGTTTCGCGTGATTTCCGCCCCGAATGCTTTGGCCATCAGCTGGCCGCCGAGGCAATGCCCTAGCACTGGAATGCCGCGCGCCACCGCAGCACGGATGAGGGCCAGCTCCTGTTCGATCCAGGGTAAGGGGTCGTTGACGCTCATGGAGCCGCCCATGAAAGCCAGTCCGCTGTACGCATCCGGTGTGTCCGGGACGGCATCACCTGCATCGACGCAGATCATTTGCATGGGGACGGCATGGCGTTTGAGGAATGTGGCAAAATAGCCAGGTTCTTCACCCAGGATATGACGAAAGATTGCGACGGGTTTCATGATTTTATGTCGTGTTTATTAAGTCTAGCCTGGAATTTTAGCACTGCATTCAAGAGCCGATGACCAAGAACCCTGTGACGACTGGTTTGCCGATGGCCATCTGGCTGCATGAACGTTTTGTTCAGCAGGCCGGTCGGCCGCTGGAGAGTGTCACCGGTTTCGATCATTCGCTGTCGGACGTTCCCCCGCAGGTACTGACCCCGGCAGCCGTGTTGATTCCGCTGGTGCTGCGTGAAACGGGGCTGACGGTGTTGTTGACCCAGCGCACGGCGCACTTGCGTGATCATGCTGGGCAGATCAGTTTTCCCGGTGGGCGTTGCGAGACGAGCGATGCCTCAGCAGAGGCGACGGCGCTGCGTGAAGCGCAGGAAGAGGTGGGTCTGGAAGCCTCCCAGGTGGATATTCTGGGCTGTCTGCCGGAATACAGCACGGCGACCGGATTTACGATTACGCCGGTGGTGGCGCTGGTGACACCGCCGCTCAATCTCAAGCTGGATGATTTTGAGGTGGCCGATGTGTTCGAGGTGCCGTTTGCGTTTCTGATGGACTCAGGCAATCATCAGCAACATCAGGTCGAGTTTCAGGGCGCGCTGCGCGCGTATTACGCGATGCCGTGGGAAGGTTATTTTATCTGGGGTGCCACAGCCGGAATGCTGGTGACGCTGCAACGCTTTCTGTTTGCGACGGACGATGCCTAGCCGCCTGCCCTTGCTGCTGCAGCGCACCGGCTTGGCCATCCCGGCGGGGCTGCGTTGGCTCCTCGTCATGTGGTGCATTGCATTCGCCTGCCCAGCCTTTGCACAGACAGTCGCACAGACGGGGCATGATCAAACCTGCGACTCCTGCCAGATCCGCATCGACAATCTCGATCAGCCGCATCCTCTCATGGGACTGTGGCTGTTCACCCGCGATGACCTCGCGCAGAACAAGGAGGTCGAACTCGACACCGCGCAGTGGCGGCTGGTCAAAACGCCGGGCTCGTGGAAGCACGTCTATGATGATGGCAAGAATTTTACGGTCGGCTGGTATCGCGGCACGTTTGACTTTGCCCCGGCGCTGGTCGGCCAAGAGGTCGTTTTACTCCTGAATGCTTACATGGGGCGTGTCACGGTGTTTGTCGATGGCCGCGAGGTGTATCGCAGGCCACACAACATCAACGTTGAGCGTTATTACGCCGCGCAAGCGATACCAGTGCGTTTCACCATCACCCAGCCTCATCAGGTGGTTGCCATTCGTGTCGATACGCCCTTGATGACGGGCATTTATCAGTTGCCATTCGAGTTGCGTCATTACGACTCGCATGACCTCGCTTTGGTTGGCTATCAGTTCCTCGGTGGCGAGGCGCGCCAGATCACGGCGTATGTGTTCCTGGCGTTTGGCCTGTTCTTTCTGCTGGTGTACGCCAAGACGCGCTACCCGCTGTACCTCGTCAGTGCCTTGGGCAGTATCGTATTTGTGCCCTTTCTGGCGGCACTGAGCGACATGTTCCTTGGTATTTTCGAGCCGGAGACGATGCTCTATCTGCATTATCTGGGTATTTTCGTCGCGTATATGTTTTTTCTGTTTTCACAGTTCTTCCATCGCCCGACGCCTCGCCTGAACTGGTGGCTCGGCGTGCCATTCGTCGTGTTGGCACTGACGATCGCGGCGATGGCGATTCATCCCGATCTTGATCTGTTCCAGAAAATTCGTGGCATCTACTTTCTTTTCCTGCCGTCCGTCGGCGTGATCGCCTGTTACAACTTCTGGTGTGGTGCCCGTGCCGGCAAGCCGGGAGCCCTGGCACTCCTGGTGTGGATGGTTCTGTTTCTGCTGACGGCACTCAACGATGTCTTGTTGTCACTGGGCTACCTGAACACGGTCAGCCTGACTTTTGCGGGAGGAATTCTCGCCATGAGTGCCATGTTGTATGTGACATCCAATATTTTCGCCAATACCTTCGTTGAAAACCGGAATCTCGCGCGTGACCTGAGCGGGCTGAACGAGAGCCTCGAAGCGATCGTCCAGCAACGGACAGCCGCCCTTGAAGAAGCCAATCATCGGTTGGCTGAAATGGCCGTCAAGGATGAACTGACCGGTGCCTATAACCGTCGGCATTTCAACTCGGTGTTCAAGGCGGAGTTGTCACGGCGTTCGCGCCCGAGTGCGCCCATGGCTTTCTGCATCCTGGATGTGGATAAATTCAAGCAGTACAACGATCACTATGGCCATCTGGCGGGTGACGCGGTGTTGCAACGGGTGAGTGAGGCCGTGCGTGGCCAGTTGCGGCGTGCGGGAGATGAGTTTTTCCGGCTGGGTGGCGAAGAGTTTGGCATCCTGTTGATTGGTAACGAAGAACCGAAAATTGCCGAGGCTTTTGTCGAGAGTGTCCGTGCGACCATCGAGGGTTTGGCGATTCCGCACGAACTCAGTGAGCGGGGCGTAGTGACCGCCAGTTTCGGGTTGATCCTGCTGGTCGGCGACAGTCGGGCGATGGTTTGCCCGGAAGATGTCTACTGTGCCGCCGATGCCTTGTTGTACGAAGCGAAGGCACGGGGTCGTAATTGCGTCGTGACTCAAACGATGTGAGTTGCGGCACTTCTTGGCATGGGGCTGCCCGGGATGGTGAAATTGCCGCACCAAATCAGTGCCGGGGCTGCGTTCATGTGGTATCTTGAGCAGCTGTTTGAACCGTTTTTGCATACGGCATGTCTCTTCTTTCCATCATCATTGCCCTGGCGCTCGAACAGCTCAGGCCGCTGGCACAGCAGAGTTTTGTGCTGGAGCCACTGGCGCGCTACGCTCGCACACTCGAAGATCATTTCAATGATGGTCAGCAGGTGCACGGCACCATTGCCTGGCTGCTGGCACTATTGCCACCACTGCTCACGATACTGCTCATCCAGCTTGCGTTGATGCACTGGCAGCCCTTGCTGGCGCTGCCTTTCAACGTGGCCATGCTGTATCTGACGATGGGGTTTCGCCAGTTCAGCCACTTTTATACAGATACGCATCTGGCACTACGCATGGGCGAACTGGAGCGGGCGCGTTCGTTGCTGGGTGCGTGGCGGGGGCGCAGTGCCGAACGGATGAGCTCGCAGGAAGTGGCGCGGGTTGCCATCGAAGAGGCGCTGCTGGCATCACATCACCATGTTTTTGCACCGCTCTTCTGCTTTATTGTGTTTGGCCCGGTGGGTGCCATGCTGTATCGCCTGGCCTTGTTTTTCCGGAATCAATGGGGCGGCACAGAGTTCGGGGCATACGGGCAGATGGCGCGCAAGGCGTTTGCGGTGATTGACTGGCTGCCATTACGCTGCACAGCAGCCGCTTTTGCCATGACGGGGAATTTTGAGGATGCGGTGTATTGCTGGCGCACACAGGCCTCAAGCTGGTCGGATGTGGGCTCGGGTATACTTTTGGCCAGCGGTGCGGGTGCCATCGGCGTGCGTCTGGGGCAGTCTGTGCATGAGGCGGGTGAAGCCCGCTTTAGTGAGCGCCCTGAACTGGGCAGCGGCGAGGAAGCCGATGCCGATTTCATGCAGAGTGCGATCGGTCTGGTCTGGCGCAGTCTGGTGCTGTGTGTGTTGCTGTTTGCGTTGTTCTGGGTCGCCAGTTGGGTAGGTTGAACTGATTAATAGGAGAAGAAAATGTCAGGCAAGCGTGAAGTGGTGGTGGTCAGTGGGGTGCGTGCGCCCATCGGTAATTTTGGCGGTACGCTGAAAGACTTTACGGCCTCCCAGTTGGGAGCACTGGTCGTCAAAGAGGCGATCAGCCGCGCCAAACTTGATCCAAAACAGATCCAGCAACTGGTGTGTGGCAATGTGATCCACGGCGAAGCCCGCGACATGTACGTTTCGCGCGCGATTGCCATTGATGCCGGTCTGGCGCAGGAGTCCAGTGCGCTGACGCTCAATCGTCTGTGCGGTTCGGGTCTGCAGTCCATCGTGACGGCGGCTAATGCCATTCAGCTGGGTGATGCTGATATCGCCATTGGTTGCGGTGTTGAAACCATGAGCCGTGCGGGTTACATGATGCCCGCCGCCCGTTTTGGCGCGCGCATGGGCGACACCAAGCTGGTCGATATGATGGTCGGTGCGCTGACCGACCCGTTCAGCCCGAACCACATGGGCATCACGGCTGAAAACATTGCCGATCGTTACAAGATCAGCCGTGAAGATCAGGATGCCTTCGCGCTGGAGAGCCAGAAGCGTGCCGTGGCTGCCGTCGCCGCAGGACATTTCAAATCACAGATCGTGCCGGTGGAAATCCAGAGCCGCAAGGGCACGGTATTGTTTGATACCGACGAATACCCGAAAGCGGATGCGACGCTGGAATCGCTGGCCAAGCTCAAGCCTGCGTTCAAGAAAGATGGCTCGGTGACAGCGGGTAATGCGTCAGGCATCAACGATGGTGCTGCTGCTGTGGTGTTGATGGAAGCTGCAGCCGCCAGCAAGGCAGGCTTGCAGCCTTTGGCACGTCTGGTGTCTTACGCGGTGGCCGGGGTTGATCCTAGCGTCATGGGCACGGGGCCGATTCCGGCGGTGAAGCTGGCACTGCAACGCGCCGGGCTCACGCTTAATGACATCGACGTGATCGAATCGAATGAGGCTTTTGCCGTCCAGGCACTGTGTGTCAGCCGTGAGCTGGGCTTTGATCCGGCCAAGGTGAATCCGAATGGTGGCGCGGTCGCATTGGGTCATCCGCTGGCCGCGACCGGCTCCATCCTCACCGTCAAGTGTCTGTATGAATTGCAGCGCACGGGCAAACGCTATGGTCTGGTGACCATGTGCATCGGCGGTGGCCAGGGCATTGCCGGTATTTTCGAGCGCGGTTGAAATCTGGGCACCCGTCCTCCTGGCGGGTGCCACCCACCAGGAGGCCAGGCCGTTGAAGCCCACCGATATCAATAATCCCGAGTATTTCCACAAGGTCGTCGATTGCCAGTGGGCTTGTCCCGCGCACACGCCGGTTCCCCAGTACATCCGCGCGATTGCCGGCGGGCAATATGCCGATGCCTACATGATCAACTGGCGCGCCAATGTCTTTCCCGGCATCCTCGGTCGTGTTTGCGACCGTCCTTGCGAACCGGCCTGCCGCCGGGGGCGTGTGGATAAAGAGCCGGTGGCGATTTGCCGTCTCAAGCGGGTCGCTGCGGATTTCAAGGAAGATATCCGCGATCGTCTGCCGCAGGCACCCACCCAGAAAAATGGCAAGCGCATTGCCTGTGTCGGCGCGGGACCCGCATCGCTGACCGTGGCGCGCGATCTGACCGCCATCGGTTATGACGTGACCGTGTTTGACAACGGCAAGTCGGTCGGCGGCATGATGCGTAGCCAGATTCCCAAGTTCCGCCTGCCGGACCGCGTGATCGACGAAGAGTGCGATTATGTTTTTAGCCTGGGGGCTGAAAAACGACTGGATTGCTGGGTCAATAGCCTGCAGGAGCTGCTCGCGCAGAACTGGGATGCTGTGTTTGTGGGCACGGGTGCCCCGCGTGGTCGTGATGCCGATGTGCCGGGGCGCAAGGAAGCCGCCGCGCATATTCATATCGGGATTGAGTGGCTGGCTAATGTGGCTTTTGGCCATGTGGACAAGATTTCACCACGCGTCATTGTGCTCGGCGGCGGCAACACCGCGATGGACTGCTGCCGTTCAGCGCGACGTCTGGGCGGTACGGATGTCAAGGTGGTGGTGCGTAGTGGCTTCGATGAAATGAAGGCTTCGCCGTGGGAAAAGGAAGATGCCCTGCATGAAGGGATTCCAATCCACAATTTCCTTGTGCCGAAAGAATTTGTTCATGATAACGGCAAGCTGCGCGGTGTGTCTTTTGAAAAGGTCAGTGCCGAGTACGACGCCAAGGGACGACGCAATCTGGTGCCGACCGGCGAGCCTGCCGTGTTGATGGAATGCGATGAAGTGCTGGTGGCAATCGGTCAGGAAAACAGCTTTCCGTGGATCGAGCGCGATATTGGCATCGAGTTCGATCAATGGGGCATGCCGGTACTCGATGCTCAAACCTTCCAGTCGTCCCTGCCCAAAGTGTTCTTTGGTGGCGATGCGGCCTTTGGTCCGAAGAACATCATCACTGCGGTGGCACAGGGGCATGATGCCGCCATTTCCATCGATAACTACTGCCGTGGCAAGGCGGTCGCCCAGCGTGTGATTCCGCCGGTCAATCTGGTCAGCCAGAAGATGGGCATCCATGAGTGGAGTTACGATAATCAGGTTTCGGAAGATGCGCGCAAGAAAGTGCCGATGAAGCCGCTGGAAAAGGCGCTGGCGGATATCAAGCTGGAGCTGGAGCTGGGTTACGACCCGCGTCTGGCGTATGCCGAAGCCGAGCGTTGCCTCAACTGCGACGCCGAGACCGTGTTTGCGCCCAAGCTGTGTATCGAATGTGATGCCTGTGTCGATATCTGCCCGACCGAGTGCATCAGCTTCATCGCCAATGGCGAGGAAGCCGATTTGCGAGGTCGCCTCAAAGCCCCGGCGAATAATCTTGAGCAGGCCTTGTATGTGTCGCCCGAGCTCAAGACGACGCGGGTCATGGTCAAGGATGAGAATGTTTGCCTGCATTGCGGCATGTGTGCCGAACGTTGCCCGACGGGCGCGTGGGATATGCAGGCGTTTTATTATGAAATCACCCACGCCGGTGCGGAGGTTCCCAAGCGATGAGTCAGCAAAATAACGCGCATGCAGCCATTCAGGGCTGCAATGATTTTGTCATCAAGTTTGCCAACGTCAATGGCTCCGGTTCGGCTTCCGCCAACGAGCTGTTTGCCCGTTCCATCATCCGCATGGGTGTGTCGGTCGCGCCGCGCAACATCTTCCCGTCGAACATTCAGGGGATGCCGACCTGGTATGAGCTGCGGGTGTCGGCCGAAGGCTGGCTGGGGCGGCGTGGCGGTTGCGACATGATGGTGGCGATGAATCCGCAGACCTGGGATCGCGACATTGCCGAAATTTCGCCTGGCGGCTATTTGCTGTATGACGCAACTAAGGCTTTGCCGCGTTCCAAGTTCCGCGATGATCTGAACATCATCGGCATTCCGCTGACTGAGCTGTGCAACCGGGAATACAAAGATGCCCGTCAGCGGCAACTGTTCAAGAACATCATGTACGTCGGTTCGCTGGCTGCATTGATCGACATTGATCTGAAAGAAATCGAAAAACTGATCGGCGAACAGTATCGCAGCAAGGAGCAGTTGATCGACGCCAACATGAAGGCGTTGAAAATCGGTTACGACTACGCCCAGACCCACTTCACCTGCCCGCTGGCGCTGCGTGTTGAGCGTGCCGACATGATCGGCGACCGCATCATCATCGATGGCAACAGTGCCTGCGGCCTGGGCGCGGTGTATGGCGGCGCGACAGTGGCGGCCTGGTATCCGATCACGCCATCGACCTCGGTGATCGAGTCGTTTTCCAGCTACTGCCGCAAATACCGTGTCGATCCGGATAACGGTGCCAGCCGCTATGCCATCGTGCAGGCTGAAGATGAACTGGCTTCGATCGGCATGGTCATTGGTGCCGGCTGGAACGGCGCGCGTGCCTTTACGGCCACGTCCGGCCCCGGCATTTCGCTGATGCAGGAATTCTTTGGCCTGGCCTATTTTGCCGAGATACCGGCGGTGATCTTTAATGTGCAGCGCGGCGGCCCCTCGACCGGTATGCCCACACGCACCCAGCAGTCCGATCTGATTTCCTGTGCTTACGCCTCGCATGGCGACACCCGTCATGTGCTGCTGTTTCCGGAAGATCCTTACGAGTGTTTCGAACTGGGCGCGCAGGCCTTTGATCTGGCTGAACGTTTGCAGACGCCGGTTTTCGTCATGCTGGATCTGGACATCGGCATGAATGAACGCCTGTGCAAGCCCTTCACCTGGGATGACAGCCACATTTACGATCGCGGCAAAGTGATGTCGGAAGAAGAACTGGAGTCGGGAAAAGATTTTGGCCGCTATCTCGATGTCGATGGTGATGGCATCCCCTATCGCACCATCCCCGGCACGCATCCGACGCGCGGTGCGTTCTTCACCCGGGGTACGACGCGCAACGCTTACGCCAAGTACAGCGAAACCGGCGCGGATTATGTCTATAACATGGAACGCCTGCGACGCAAGCTGGATACGGCCGGGAAAATCGCGCCCGCCCCCATCCTGCAGCAGGCCAAACTGCCTACGACCATCGGTGTGATCCATTATGGCTCGACCAGTGCGGCCATGGCAGAGGCCAGTGTCCAACTGGAACAGCGTGGGCTGCATGTCGATACCCTGCGTGTGCGGGCTTTCCCGTTCAGCGATGAAGTAGCGAATTTCATCGAGCGTCACGAGCGGGTGTTCGTGGTCGAACAGAACGAAAGCGCGCAGTTGCGTAGCCTCATCATCAACGAATGCGATATTGATCCGAAAAAGCTGGTGCGTGTGCTGCACTATGACGGCACGCCGATCACAGCTCGTTTTATTGGCGAACGCATTGAGGCCGCGCTGTCTGGTGTTCAAGCTCAACAAACCCGCAAGGTGGCCTCATGACCTATATTGCCAAACCAAAACTGCTGCGCCCGGACACACCGAAGAACGCGCTGGGTTACACGCGGCGCGACTACGAAGGTGCCATCTCAACCCTGTGCGCTGGCTGTGGCCACGACTCGATCAGCGCGGCCATTGTGCAGGCCTGCTTCGATCTGGACATCGAGCCGCATCGCGTGGCCAAGCTTTCCGGCATTGGTTGTTCGTCGAAAACGCCCGATTACTTTCTTGGCAATTCCCACGGTTTCAACAGCGTGCATGGCCGCATGCCGTCGGTGCTGACCGGCGCGGCGCTGGCCAATCGCGATCTGCTGTACCTGGGTGTTTCCGGTGATGGCGATTCGGCCTCTATCGGCATCGGTCAGTTTGCCCATGCCATGCGGCGCGGCGTGAATATGACCTACATTTGTGAGAATAACGGCGTGTATGGGCTGACCAAAGGGCAGTTCTCTGCCACCAGCGACAAAGGCTCGAAAAACAAGCGCGGCGTGGTCAATAGCGACAGCCCGATCGACCTCGCCGCACTCGCCCTGCAACTGGGGGCGACCTATGTCGGGCGCAGTTTCTCAGGCGACAAAGAGCAGCTGATCCCGCTCATCAAGGGCGCACTGCGTCATCGTGGCCCGGCCTTTATCGACATCCTCAGCCCCTGCGTGACCTTCAATAACCACGCCGGTTCGACCAAGAGCTACGACTATGTGCGTGAACACAATGAGGCGGTGAATCGCGTCGAAGTCATTTTGCCGCGCGACCCGATCGAAACCTCATACCCGCCGGGTTCCTTGCGTCGCGTCGTGCAGCATGACGGCTCGGTGCTGCATCTGCGGAAAGTGGCGGAAGCTTATGATCCGACCGATCGTATTGGTGCAATGAATTACCTGCAGGAGCGTCATGCGCTGGGCGAGATTGTCACCGGCCTGCTGTATGTCGATAGCAGTGCAGAAGACCTGCACCGCCACCTCAATACCGTAGCCAAGCCGCTCAATAAACTCAGGGATGCCTATCTTTGCCCCGGCAGCAAGGCACTGGATGCGTTGAATGCCTCATTGCGCTAACCCGGCGTTGCCTGTGCTTCTCCCGTCATCCGCCCGGCGCACTTTCGCGTGGCCGGGCGGATTGTTTTGCTGCGTGAAAAAGCGCATGAACGCCCGCCTCATTCATCGAGCGAACTTCCCCCGAACGAGCCAAGATGCCGTTAGAATTCACCACAGATTTTGGTTGCATGCTATGTTTCGCTACAACCAGTTGATTCTAAAGGGAATCATATGACGCAAGTGCAGAGTACGCAACGCAGCCTGCTGTCTCGTGTGGTGGATGGCTATGTACATCCCAGTTTCCGTGTGGATTCGGATACGTTTTTCCGTGGCCGCATCCTGATCGCCGCCATGCTGATTTTTGTGACAGTTTCGGCACTGGCTTACGCGGCGGTGCTGGCAACCCCCTTTCTTGCCCGTTCAGTTTTTTGGGCGAGCGTGATCTTGCCGCCGACCACGCTGACTTTCGTCGGGCTGCTCATCCTGGTGCGTACCCGTGGCCATTACCTGCTCACCAGTGTGATCAGTGTGCTGGTGTTGTTTGCCATCATTGTCGTGGGGGTCTGTGTTTCAGGCGGGCCAGCGGTATCTCCGGTGGTGCAGTTGCTGGTGATTCCTCCGCTCACCGCCTACTTCTTTGGCGGTTTGCGCTGGGGGGGGATGGCCGTTGCGCTGTCATTTGGCGCGCTCATCGTGCTGGTGGGCTTGCATGTGCTGGGTGTGCCTTTTCTGCAAACGGTGAGTTCTGACAGCCAGATGGCCATCGCGCGTGACATTGTGATCTTCCTGAATCTGTCAGTGGTTTCCGGCATGGCGTTTATTTACGAATTCACGGCGGCAGCCCTGAAGCGTGAGCGCGATACCGAGCATGAAAAATACATCCTGCTGGCCAAAACCGATCCGCTGACCGGGTTGGCCAACCGGCGTAACTTCGATGCCATGCTGGAAGAACGCATCCAGTTGTATGGCGCGCAAAACCCGCCCCGCCGCTTTGCTTTGGGCTATCTGGATCTCGATGGATTCAAACCCATCAACGATCAGCATGGTCATGCGGTGGGCGATGAAGTTCTGTGTGTGATTTCCGACCGTTTGCGCGCTGCCTTACGCGGCTCCGATTTCGTCGGGCGGCACGGCGGTGATGAATTCATGATGTTGCTGGATGTCGCCGGTCAGCAAGGCGTGCTTGAAGTCATGGCGGATCGCATCCTGGCCTCCATTGCCCAGCCGATCAAGACCAGCGTAGGCATGGTGGGGGTGACCGGCAGCCTAGGGTTTGCGATGTTCCCGCTGGATGCGGCGGACATCAAGAATCTGACCAAGGCGGCCGATGCCGCGATGTACACGGCCAAACTCAATCGGGGCACCTGGTGCCTTTATCGGCCGGACATGGCCGTCGCGCCCACCTGAATTTACCGCTGATTGCCTGTTTATTTTCTGTCGATTGCGTTACTGCCCAAAAAGAAAGCCACCTCACGGTGGCTTCTTTTTTGGGCAGCTGCTGGCTTCAGAAGTGATGATTGAGCTGGAAGGACAGGTATTCGGCACTGGCCTCAAAGTTGCCGCGCACTTGCTGCACTGCTGCGCCGGTCGAGGGGTTCAGGACGGTGCGGTCGGTGGACGAGTCTTTGAAGAAAATGTGCGAGTAGCCTACATCGACCGAGGTGGTCTTGGAAAGCGAATAACGCGTACCGAGGGAAAGCCAGGTGCGGTTGGAGTCGGGCAGGGTCAGGGTACGATCCGCGTTGGCCTTGATGGGCGATTCGTCATGAGCCATGCCGGCGCGCAGCTTCCAGGCGTCATTCAGTTGATAGTTGGCACCCAGCCCGGCACGCCAGGTGTTCTTGAAGTTGTAGGTCAGCGAGTTAACCCGGTTGCCCGAGCTGCTCTGGATGACGGGCAGTGAGTTTACGGAGCTCCAGCCCGTCCAGGTCAGGTCGGCGAGCAGTTCCCATTGCCGGTCGATGCGCTGGCTCAAGGCCATCGAGAACGTATCCGGGGTTTCCAGTATGGAGCGGATGGGATAGCTGACGGGCGCGAGCGTGGCACCATTGGCATCCAGCGTGACCAGCTGGTGGCCTTCAAGATCGAACTTGATCTTGGAACGATAGGCTGCACCCAGGCGGGTGGACGGGGCGATCTGGTACATCGCACCGATATTCCAGCCCCAGGCGGTGTCTTCACCTTCTAGTTTGAACGTGACCGGACCCAGCGGGGAGGCCACTTTCTGGCGGAATTCAATTTCGTTCTTTGCCATATTGACGCCAAAGCCCAGCGAGAGCGCGTCATTGACCTTGTAGGCAATCGACGGGTTGATATTGATCTGCTTGAGTTCGGTGTAGTAACCGGCGAAGCGGCCGATGAAGTCGGGCGTGTATTCGCTCTTGTTGCCGAAGGTGGGCGAAACGCCGACCCCGATTCGCAGGGCGGGCGAAAGCGACATCGTCCAGTAGCCTGCGGGAATGATGGAGTGGCCACCGGCATTGCCGCCATTCGTGCCCAGGGGTTGCCCGGCGATCGGTGCAGTGCTCGTGTCGTTGAATTTGAGGGAGCGGTTCAGCAGGGTGGCTGCAGCCGCGATGTGGTGTCCTTCCGGCAACAAGGCCATACCCGCCGGGTTGGAAAAGATCGTGCTGGCATCTTCGGCGGTGGCGGCACCACCGGCGAAGGCGTTTCCGTTGCCGGAGCCATTCTGGCTGCTCAGGGCAAAACCGGAAGCAAATGCTGCGGGTGACAAGGCAGCAGCAATCGTCAGTGCGATGATCTTGCGGGTATGAAGCATGGTCATATTCCTCCGGTAGGTAGTGCGTAGGCACGGCTGTCACGATAGGGTGTTTGCCCGCTCAGGTCAAGGCGCTTTTTCAGTGATTTCAACGACTCAGCCGGTTTTGGCAGACTGGGGTACGGATGGGTGCGGATGGCTTGTCAGGGAACATCGCCTGCAGCCATGCCCCGTCCAGCGTGGCCTCCAGTGTGTCGGCCAGCCGCTCTATCGCCGCCTCGCGGTGGGCGGCCAGGTCGAAGGGTTCAGCTTCATGGCCTGCCCAGCGGAGCAGTGCCTGGAGTGCCAGGGGATGATCGAACAGGCCATGACAATAGCTGGCGAGAATCTGGTCGTCTTCCGAGCGCGCGCCGTCGGGTTGTCCGTCCAGCCAGGCAGCAGGCCGGGCGAGTGCGGGGCCGTGGCTGATGCCCATATGGATTTCATAGCCGTGGAGTGGCGGATTTCCGGGCAGTGCCAGCGTGCCGTGGACATTGGCCAGGCGTTTTTCGGGCTGCAGGGTGGTTTCGTAATCCAGCAGGCCGAAACCCGCCACCCGGGAGGGGATGCCCGCTTGACCTTCCAGCCCCAGCGGATCATGCAGGGCGCGGCCGAGCATCTGCAGGCCGCCACAGATGCCGATCACCTTGCCGCCATAGCGCAGATGGCGTCGCAGCGCGCTTTCCCAGCCTTGTGCGCGCAGCCAGGCCAGATCGGCGGCGACCGCTTTCGAGCCGGGCAGCACGATCAGATCGGCGGGTGGAATGCTTTCGTTCGGGCTGATGAAATGAAAGTCCACCTGGGGGTGCAGGCGCAGCGGATCGCAGTCCGTGGCATTGGATATGCGTGGCAAGGCCGGGGCGATGACGTGCAGGCGATCGGCTGTGGCCTTTGCCGTGGCATGGATTGCGCAGGTTTTTGGCAAGGCATCTTCGGCATCCAGATGCAGGCCATGCAGGTAGGGCAGCACGCCGAGCACCGGTTTGCCGGTGCGCTTTTCCAGCCAGCGCAAGCCGGATTCGAGCAGGCTGAGATCGCCCCGGAAGCGGTTGATGACAAAGCCGATCACGCGCGCCTGTTCGCTGGCCGAGAGCAGTTCCAGCGTGCCGACCAGATGGGCAAACACGCCGCCACGGTCGATGTCGGCAATGAGGATGACCGGGCAATCCACTGCTTCGGCAAAGCCCATGTTGGCAATGTCGCGCGAGCGCAGATTGATTTCTGCCGGGCTGCCTGCGCCTTCGACGATGAGATAGTCGTATTGGCTAGTCAGCCGTTCATAAGAAGCCATCACCGCCTGCATCGCCTGCGCTTTGTAATCTTGATACGCGCGGGCATCGAGATTGGCCGCGAGCTTGCCGTGAATGATGACCTGGGCGGCGCAGTCGCTGCCGGGTTTAAGCAATACCGGGTTGAAATCCGAGTGCGGCGGCAGTCGCGCCGCCTGCGCCTGTAGCGCCTGGGCGCGGCCTATCTCACCGCCATCGATGGTGACGGCGGAGTTGAGCGCCATGTTTTGTGGCTTGAAGGGCGCGACGCTCAGGCCACGTCGCGCCAGCAAGCGGCACAAGCCAGCCGCGAGCGTACTCTTGCCCGCATCCGAAGTGCAGCCTTGCACCATCAGGGTTTTTTTATTTGGGTTCATGGGTGGCGGGCGAAAAATTGTGTTCATCGCGCAAGGCTGCCAGTGCGGCGGCCAGCCGCTGCCATTCATGTTCTTCTGCAGGCAGGCCGAAGCGCAGCGCGGCGGGTGTTTCAAAAAGGCGCACCAATATGCCGCGCCGCGCCAGTGCCGCATGCCAGACGGCGGCATGGGGTGTGGCGACATACTGGAACAGGGACGTGCCCCGCACTTCCCCCAGCGCAAGCGCACGCAACAGCGCCGCCAGACGGGCGGATGCCGTCAATAAGCGTTCGCGCTGTGCGGCTTGCCAGCGCACATCCTGCAGCGCGGCTTGCGCGATGACCCGTGAAGGATGCGCCACCGCCCAGGGGCCGAGGGCTTTGGCCAGACGCTTGAGCAAGGCCGGTGCGCCGCAGGCAAAGCCGACACGTGCACCGGCCAGCCCGAAAAACTTGCCCAGCGAGCGCAATACCACGAGATTTTCATAGCCCGGCTGACCCGCACAAGCGGCGAGGCTTGCCCCGGAGCGGGCATCGATGAAGGCTTCATCCACCACCATCAACTGCCGCCCGCGCAGACGTGCGCGCAGGTGTTCAGCGGAATAGCACTGGCCATCCGGGTTGTTGGGATTGCAGAGGACGACATACTCGGCCTCGGTCCAGGCTGGTTCCTGTTCATGATCCGGCCAGCCGACGAGCGTGTGCCCCGCGTTCTGCCAGGCAGCGACATGTTCGGCATACAGCGGCGTGGGCATGGCCACCCGTGCGGAAGGCAGCAGGCGCGGTAGTTGCTGGATGACGGCCTGGCTACCGGCAACGGGCAGTAAATGCGCTGCACCGTAATAGTCGCAAGCCGCAGCGATCAGCCCGTCGTCCTCTTCGGGCAGACGTTGCCAGACACAGGCCGGTAGTGCGGGCACAGGATAAGGCCAGGGTGCGATGCCCGTGGAGAGGTCGAGCCATTGCACGAGTGGAATGTTCCATTGCTGCGCTGCGGCGCGCAGACGGCCGCCATGTTCAAGCATGATGAAAATACCCGCCAATGAAAAACCCCACGGCAACGAGCAGCCACAGCGCCGTGCCTTGTTCGACCAGGCGGAGCGCGCGCAGGATGTCTGCCGCACGCGCTGCGTTGCCCAGCCCGAGGACGGGGCGGACTTCCGTGGTGCCGTGATAGCGCGCCGCCCCGCCCAGCCGGATGTTCAAGGCACCCGCACCGGCAGCCATCACCGGCCCGGCATTGGGGCTGCCCCAGGCCGCCGCCTGAGTACGCCAGCAGACGAAGGCTGTGCGTGTGTGGCCCAGCAGGGCGTAGGTCAGCGCCGTGAGCCGCGCCGGGGCGAGGTTGAGCAGGTCGTCGATGCGTGCCGCTGCCCAGCCAAAGTAGATGCGGCGGGCATCGCGGTAACCCCACATGGCATCCAGCGTGTTGGCCAGCCGGTAGAGCAGCGCACCCGCGCCGCCGGCGACGAGAAACCAGAACAGCGCGGCAAAGACGGCATCGTTGCCATTTTCCAGCACCGATTCGACGGCGGCCTTCGCTACGTCTTCGTCATTAAGTGTGGCCGTGTCGCGTGAAACGATCTGGCCGACCGCAACGCGAGCCACATCAAGCTGGCCTTCGCCAAGTGGCGTGGCAATGGCGCGGGCATGTTCGGCCAGGCTACGCCCGCCCAGCGCAAAGCCCAGCAGCAGGGCATCCAGCAGTGGATGGGCGCAGACCATGGCCAGCGCAACCAGCGGCAGCACCAGCAGCCCCCAGCCCAGCAGGCCGCGCACGCGATTGCCCAGTGCGTGACCGGGAGCACCCTGGCGCAGCCAGGCTTCGCAGCACTGGGCGAGGAAACCAAACCCGGCCAGCGGATGCCAGCGATGTGGCTCGCCGATCAGACGGTCGAGCAGCACCCCGGCCAGCAGGCTGATGAGGAAAGCGGTGGCGGAGGAAGGAGTGGACAGCAGGCTCATTTCTGCAGGGCAGCAGCGGTCTGGCGGACGGCTTCATGCAGACGAATATCAGCGGGCGCATCGGCGGTGCCCTGCCATTGATCGAAATGCAGCAGTTGTTCGAGTGGCAGGCGCGGCAGCCAGCCCGCGGCTTCCAGTTCGGGGCGTTCGTAGAAGTGGCTGACATAGCCGATGCAAAGATAAGCCACCGGAATAATGTGTCTGGGCAAGTCGAGTGCGGCGCGCAAGGCAGGCTGGTGGAAAATGCTGACCCAGCCGACCCCCAGATTTTCGGCGCGTGCTGCGAGCCAGAGATTTTGCACCGCGCACACCGAGCTATAGACATCCATGATGCGAAAGTGCGTGCGCCCTACCACCACCGGCCCGTGACGCTGACGGTCGCAGGTGATGCACAGGTTGAGCGGGGCTTCCAGGATGCCTTCGAGTTTGAGCTGACGGTAGGTTTCCTGCTTCTCGTCGGGAAACATCAGGGTAGCTTCGGCATGGGCGGCGAGAAAATCGGCATGCACCCGGGCGCGCACCTCGGGTGAACGCACCACGATGAAATCCCAGGGCTGCATGAAGCCGACGGAAGGCGCGTGATGCGCCGCTGTCAGTACCCGCGCCAGCACGTCGTCAGGGATGGCATCGGGCAGGAATTGGCCGCGTACATCGCGGCGGGTGTGGATGGCGCGATACACGGCAGCGCGTTCATCCTCGCTGAAATGGGGTTGGGTTTGCAGGGTGGGTGTGGTCATGGTGTGATGGGGAGTGTTCAGATAAACAGAGCAGCCGTCGCCTGTGGGTTGGAAGGGAAATAGAAGTGAACATAAGAAGCCGTCAGGCGGGCGCGGCGATAGATGGCTTCACCCGCACGACCATCGGCGGTGCGGGCTTGCGCCAGCGGGGTGAGGGGCGTGCTGCTTTTTGAATAATGAAAGGTGTGGCCGCGCAGGGTTCCTTCGGGCAGCGTCACTTCTTGCAGACCCAGTGCGGCCAGGCGGGGTTGCAGGGTGGTCGAGCCGGGAAGCAGGCCGGCTAGCGCATGTGGCTGGCCGTGGCCGTCAACGAGCGTTTCGAACAAGGCCATCATGCCGCCACACTCGGCCAGCAGCGGACGACCGGTGTCGACGTGGGCGGCAAGCGACTGCCAGAAAGAGCGATTCGCCGCCAGTTGCGCGGCATGGAGTTCAGGATAGCCGCCCGGCAGCCAGATGGCATCACAGGCGGGCAATGTTTCATCCGCCAGCGGTGAGAAAAACAGCAGGCGCGCACCGAGTTGTTCGAGACATTCGAGATTGGCCGGATAAATGAAGCAGAACGCCGCATCGCGGGCAATTGCAATAGTACGCCCGGCCAGAAGTCGCTCGGGTGTGGGTGGATGGCTGAACGGGAAATCGACGGCGCGCGGCAGCGTGGCGGCGGGGGTGTGCGCGAGATGATCGGCGATATGACCGATGCGTTGCGCCAGTTCGTCGATTTCAGCCGCAGGCAACAGGCCGAGATGACGTTCCGGCAGGCTGGCACGGGCTTCGCGGGGCAGATGCCCCAGCCATTGAATATCAGCAAGCAGACTATCGCGCAGCAGCTGGGCGTGGCGCTCTGTGCCCACGCGGTTAGCCAGTACGTAGTCCAGCCGGGTCTCGGCGCAGTAATGGCGCAGGCCATGGGCGATGGCACCAAAGCTTTGCGCCATCGCCGCACCGTCGATGACGGCGAGGATGGGCAGCCCCAGACGTGCAGCGAGATCGGCACTGGATGGCGTGCCGTCGTACAACCCCATCACGCCTTCGACGAGGATCAGGTCGGCCTGCGCTGCCGCGCGCGCCAGACGTTGCCGCGCATCTTCTTCACCGCACATCCACAGGTCGAGATTTTCGCAAGGTGCGCCGCTGGCAATGGCATGGATCTGCGGATCGAGAAAATCCGGCCCGCATTTGAATACCCGCACCCGCCGCCCGGCACGAGTATGCAGCAGCGCCAGTGCGGCGGTGACGGTGGTCTTGCCCTGACCGGAGGCGGGTGCTGCAATGAGCAGGGCGGGGCAGCTTGTCATTCGCATTCTTCAAGCTTTGTGGTCTGGCAGAGCACGGACGAGATGTACGCTTCTGGCAGGCCGTAAGTGGCTGCCAGCGCCTGGGCGCTGCAGTTGCTTTGCTGGATTGATTCGCGCCAGCCGGATAATCCGGCCGAGAGCGAGCGGCCGGGTCGCTCACCGGGACGGAGTGCGCGTCCCTCTTCGGCAATGACATATTTTGCGTCATAGCCGCGCGGCGTCACCATCAGTCCGTGACGGATGAAGGTCATCGAGTTGCCGATCAGCACGGTGGTCAGCATGCCGATTTCACATTCGGTCATTTTGTCGAGCGTGGTGAATTCGATGCGCTGTTTGGGTCGCCAGGCGGATTTGACGATGGCGACAGGCGTTTGCGGGTCGCGGTGGCGCAGCAATAACTGCTGGGCATGGATGATCTGCTCGGAGCGGCGGCCGCTCTTGGGGTTGTAGAGGGCGATGACAAAATCGGCATAGGCGGCGGCATCGAGACGACGCGCAATGGCCGGCCAGGGCGTGAGCAGGTCGGACAGCGAAATCGCGCAGAAGTCGTGGGTCAGTGGTGCGCCGACCAGTGCCGCGCAACTGTTGAGTGCGGAGGTGCCGGGGATGATTTCAACCTCAATGTCGTCATCGGGTGTCCAGCCGGCCTGGAACAGCACTTCGAAGGTCGGCCCGGCCATGCCATAAACGCCTGCATCGCCCGATGAAATCAGCGCGACCTTGCGGCCTTGCCGGGCGCGATCCAGTGCTTCAATGGCGCGGTCGAGCTCTTCAGTCATGGATTTCTTGATGACTTCCTTGCCTTCGAGCAGGTCAGCCACCAAGCGAATGTAGGTGACGTAACCGATGATGGTGTCGGCTTCAGCAATGGCAGCGCGGGCGCGTGCCGTCAGGTGGTCGTGGCTGCCGGGGCCTAAACCCACCAGCATGATCTTGCCGTTCATGATTTCATCCTTGCAATGGAAACGGTGGCGTTGCGGCCATCTGCGCCGCGCCGCTTGTGTTTTTCGACGAGCAGTTGATCTGCGGTAGTGTTTGCCGCAAGCAATGCGGCGGCTTCTGCCACCGAAGGTGTGCCGGTGTATTTGCGGACGGTTTCCGAGGGGTGTGGCACGTCTATGCAAGCCAGTTCGTCAGCAGAATAAAAATGGATGTGCCAGCCGTAATGCTGTGCCATGGCCAGCAGGCCTGGCTCGTCGGCTTTGAGCGTGATCGAGGCCACTGTGCTGACATCGGCCAGGCGTGCGTCGCAGGCAGCCAGTGCTTCGGCAACGCACATGTCGATTGTGGCCTGCGGTGTACCGCGATCGCAGCCGATGCCCAAAGCGATTTTCTGTGTGGGTTTCATGGTCGATAAATCACGCAGCGACCGGCCACTCGGGTGGCGATGTCGACGGGTAAAGGGCGCGTGCTGATCCACAACACGACGGCGAAGTTTTCTGTCGCTACCTGCTCGATCTGCCCGAACAGATGCAGATTGTCCGGTAGCGATCCAGCGCGGCCATGGGCGTGTCCCGGCCACCAGTCGGGGCTCCCGGCTTCCTGCACGATGGCCACCGGCTCACCATTGACCACGGCGGCACTAGCGCGCACGCGTGTGTTGTGATCGGCTTCGATCTGCCAGCCAAACTCCTGGCCGAGCAGGTCGACCGCGAGGGTTTGTCGCGCATCCGAAGCCGTGGTCAGGACGGACTGGGCATCGAGCTGGGTGGCTAGCCGCATGGCCAGCGCATTGGCGCCACCGGTGTGGCCGGAGAGCAGGGGAATGACGAAACGCCCCGCTTCATCGACCACCACAATGGCCGGGTCGCTATCCTTGCTCTTCAGGTGTGGCGCGATCAGGCGGACGACGGCACCCAGTGAAATGAGGCAGATGAGGGCATCGAATTCTTCGAACAGGACGGGGATCTGATCAGCGGTCTTGCCGTGGTAGCCATGGCAGCGATGAGTTTCATTAATGCAGGTTTCGGCTTCGGCGTGGAACTTTTCTGGCACGAAGAGCACGGCCTCTTCCAGTGCGGCAAGACAGCGGGCTGCCTGCGTGATGCCGTGGCGGGTGATGGCGACGACGGCTATTTTCATGTTTCAGCTCCAGCTTGACGCTGCCGGCAACCCCGCCGCAATTCGCCGCGCATTCGCTTGGTGTTCTGCACCAGCAGCAAGGAGAGATAACCCACTTTTTCCCCTTTCAGGCGTGCCACGTCGCGCACGATGCGTTCGTCGGGTGCGCCGACTTTTTCGACAAAGACTGAGCTGGCCAGTAGTTCGCGCTGTTCCAGCAGATTAACAACCTCGTCCATCATCGGTTTGACCTTGAGCAGTGCCAGCGTGTCGAACTCATCGAGCAGATGATTGATGACCTCGATCCCGTAATTGGCCGGAATCACCGCGAAGGTTTCGTCTTCTTCGGCGAGCGTGACACCCGTTGCGGCGGCGGCAGCAGCGAATGAGGAGACCCCGGGGATGGTGACGACCTCAAGTTGCGGCAGGTGTTCGCGCACCACGCGGGCAAGGTGGCCGAAGGTGGCGAACGTCGAGGCATCGCCTTCGACGAGAAACACCAGATCACGCCCTTCAGCGAGCAGGGCGACGGTCTGCTCGGCGGCGCGTGCCCAGGCTTTGGCGAGGATTCCGGCATCGCGCGTCATCGGGAAAATCAGCGCGACAGCATCGTCAGGCACGGGCAGCCCGCCACGTTCGATGATGGAGAGCGCGTAAGAAGATTCTTCGGCCTTCTTGACGGGATACAGCCAGCGTGCGCCTGAGCCGAGCACCGCCCATGCGCGGCGGGTGATGAGTTCCGGGTCGCCGGGGCCCAGCGATGCGCCGATGAGCCTGCCGATGTGTGAAGATGATGTCATGGAGATTCCTTGCGGGCGGTGATGATACATACCGGGTTTTGGGCGGCCATGCGTTGCATGTCGAGGATGGGCTGGCTGCGGCTGGCCTGCAGTTGCACCACATCCCAGTGGACGTCGGCCTCTTTCAGTGTGGTGGTTGCGGTGGCCAGGTTTTCCAGGGTGACGAAATTCATCACCAGTCGGCCCCCGGGTTTCAGGCGTTCAAGCACGAGACCGATCAGCCCGGCCAGCTCACCGCCAGAGCCGCCGATGAATACCGCATCTGGGGCGGGCCAAGTGTCGAGATATTGCGGGGCTTTGCCTTCGACCAGAGTGTAATTGCCGACCCTGAAACGCTGTGCATTGAGGCGGGCGTTGGCGATGTCGGCGGTATTTTTTTCGATGGCCCAGACATGGCCCGCCGGGGCGAGACGCGCAGCTTCCAGCCCCACCGCACCAGAGCCTGCGCCGATGTCCCAGACGATGGCATCGGGCAGCAAACGCATTTTGGCCAGCGACAGGGCGCGGGCTTCCTGTTTGGTAATCAGCCCTTTTCCGGGTGCACGCTGCGCGTATTCGTCATCATTCAGACCAAAGGCCGACGTGGTTTGTGGCGTGGCGAAATGGTTGCGTTCGACGATCACCACATTGGGCTGAGGGAAGTTGATGAGCGCGGCTGCGGCGGGGGTGAGCTGCGGGTACAGTGTTTCATCGGGCAGCAGCAAGCGGCAGGCCACAGAAAGGCGGGTGTCGTCGCCATATCCGGCCATCATCAGGGCGCGCGCCAGTCGCGCAGGGGTATTTTCCGGACCGGTGAATAACATCACGCGCGCTTGACGGGCAATGCAGCGCATGAGCGGATACAAGCCGTGCGTTGGGGGCGCACCGGGGAACCATTCTCCCGCATCGGCACTGTGACAGGTGGCAATGCAGATGTCCTGCCAGGCGAGCTTGAAGCGCGCGCAGGCCAGTTGCAATGTGGAGACGGCCGGGAGAATTTCAAAGCGTGCTGCACCCAGCTTGCCGACCAGCCAGGAGGCGATGCCGTGACAGAGTGGATCGCCCGTGGCCAGTGCCACGACGCGCTGGTTTTGATCGAGTGCGGCGGTGATCCAGCCGGGGACTGAACCCAGTTGGCCATCCATGGGGCGTAAGGTGGTGTGTGCCGACAGATGTGGCCGGATCAGTTCCAGGGTACGTTGCGCGCCGATCAGCAGGTCGGCGGCCAGCAGCCGCTGGTGTGCTGTTGCCGACAGTCCGCCCCAGCCGTCGTCGAGCATGCCGAGCAGGGTGCAGGGAGGGGTGGATTCAGTGGGCTTCATGTTGTTCCACACGACAAATGAACTGGCCTTCGAAGTCGCAGACCAGGACGGTGAGCTGGTAGTCGCCGGGGTAGCACTGTGTCAGGCTGCGGATGGCCTTGATGGCCATGCGACGATGAAAGGCGGTGCTAAGCCCCAGGGTGGTAAGACGCTCGGCAGCGAAACGGGCGGTTTCAGCTGCGCGGATTTCTTCGACCAGATCGGCGGGCGCGCCCACTTCCTGCGCTGAAGCGGCGAGGATGTCGCGGTCGATTTCGGCTTTCCAGGCATGGGTAACAGAGAGCCCCTGACACATCTTGGTGAGTTTGCCGACCATCGCGCCCACCGTGATTTGTGGCGTGTGGTGGCGCAGGGCGCGGGTAAAGGCGGCCTTGACGAAGTCACCCATCTGCACAAAGCAGGACTCATCCAGTTCGGGCAAGGTGCGCATGGCGAATTTTTCGGTGCGTCCGCCGGTGGTGAATACCAGATGGCGTTGCCCCTGATGGATCGCCACATCAATCGCCTGCACCACACTGGCGCGAAAGGCGGCGGTTGAGTAAGGGCGGACGATGCCGGTCGTGCCGAGTATGGATATGCCGTTCAGGATGCCCAGGCGGGCATTCAGTGTTCGTTTGGCCATGGCTTCGCCCCCCGGCACCGAGAGCGTGATTTCCAGCCCGTCGTGTGCCAGTAGTTCGCTCGCGACGGCACGCACGTTTTCGAGAATGTTGCGGCGGGGAACGGGGTTGATGGCCGGGCCGCCGACTTCCAGCCCCAGCCCCGGCTTGGTGACCGTGCCGACTCCCGCGCCGCCTTGCAGCAGCACTTCATTCGCACGATGGGGCAGCAAGCGAACATCGGCCGTCATGTGCACACCATCCGTGGCATCCGGATCATCGCCCGCATCCTTGATGATGGCTGCATGGGCGTGGCCGCAGTCCTTCTCGATGTAGCCGTCGATGACGGCAAAGTGAACCTCTTGCCCATTAGGCAGGCGGCACAGAATGGTGGTGGGTACTTCGCCCGTCAGCAAGCCCAGCGTGGCCGCGCGTGCGGCTGCCGCAGCGCAGGCACCGGTGGTGAAACCGGTGCGATTGCCGCGTTGCCGCCGGGCTTCGCCCTTGCGGATTTTCTGGGGTGCGTCGGGAGGCGCTGCGTTCATGTCGCAGCAGGGTGCTGGCGGGCTTCGGCCAGGGACAACAGCGCATGAATGGCGGCAACCACCAGGGTCGAGCCACCCTTGCGGCCACGGATGGCGATCCACGGTGCGGCGTTGACATTCATCAGCAGTTCTTTCGATTCGGCGGCGGAAACAAAGCCGACGGGCATGCCGATGAGCAGTGCCGGGCGCACGCCCTCTTCGCGGATCAGCCGAACCAGTTCGATCAATGCCGTAGGTGCGTTACCAATGCCGACGATCGCCCCCTCAAGCTGGCCGAGGCGATGGGCTTTACGCATGGCCTGCACCGCGCGCGTGGTGTTTTCCGCCTGGGCTGCCTTGATGACATCTTCATCCGAAATATAGTGATGTGTGCTCAGGCCAAAGTGTTTTAGGCGTGGTTGCGAGAGGCCAACGCAGATCATTTCGACATCGACGACTATCGGTGTGCCGCCCTTTGCCACGGCGAGAAAACCGGCCTGCATGGCCTCGGGATGAAAGGCCGTCAGGCCGTTGAATTCGAAGTCGGCATTGGCGTGGATCATGCGCCGCACCAGTGGCCATTGTGCGTCAGTGTAGGTGTGTGCACCGGCCTCGGCATCGATGATGGCGAAGGAGTCATGCTCGATGGCGCGACCGGCGGCCGTGAGTTGTTCGGTGATTAGGTGGCGTGTGGTGTCGAGCGGCATGTGTTTTTCCGGTTCAGGCGTGGCCATGAGTGTGTGTGTGCTGCTGCGAGGCATCGGCGCGTGTGTCGAGCAGCGTGAAAATTTCTGGTTCAAAAGCGAGGGGTGTGCCGGATGCCAAGGCAATCTGTGGGTATTGGCTTTGGAGGCGTGCCAGTTGTGTTTGTATGCGCTCAAAGAGCACGCCATTAAACAGATAGACCGGCAGGATGACGATCTGCTGCATGCCCAACTTGACTTGCCGCTGCACCACCGTTTCCAGGCGTGGCCAGGTTACGCCGGTGAAGGCGAGATCGACCAGTTCGTGGTTGTTGTCTTCGAACAGCCAGCGCGCCATGCGTGCCATCTCGCCATTCGCGTCGACATCAGACGAGCCTCGTCCCAGCAGGAGGACGCCGGTCGTTTGCGGATCGGGTTGCGCCAGTTCCTGCATTAGCCGATCAAGCTGTTTTTGCAGTACGGAAAGAAGTTCGCGTCCTATACCCAGCGGCGGCATCACGACGAATTCCACGCTGGGATGCCGCTGGCGAGCGGCTGCGACGGCAACGGGCACATCCATCTTGACATGACCGGCCGCATTTAAAATAAATGGAATGACTCGCACCTGACGCGCGTCTTGCGCGGCCTGATCAAGCCCGGCGTCGAGCAGCAGATCGGCATGTTCAATGAAGCACAGTGTGATACGCCATGCCGGATGATGCTCGCGCCATTGCGCGAGGAAGCGCAGGGTGTCGGCGTTGCCTGTGCTGCCGCGTGAGCCGTGGCCGACGAGCAGGAGTGTGGTGTCCGGTGTCATGAAGCAGTCTCTGGTGATGAGCTAATGACCGTAGCCCGGCGAAAGCGATGACTGAAGGACGGGTCATAGAGTTTTGAGCGGATCAGCTCGGGCCAGTCGGCCGCGCCCAGTGTGGGGCTGGCGATGACCATGGCCTGACTGGCGACTTTTTCGGCCTGGCATTTTTTTTTGATGTCGGCCAGCGTGCCGCGCACAATTTTTTCTTCACCCGGCCATGTGGCTTTTTGCACCACCAGCATCGGGGCATCTTCCGCCCAGCCAGCCGCGCGGAGTTCTTCCTGCACCTTGTGCAGCAGTGTAATTGAGAGGTAGATGCACAGGGTGGTGTGATGTGCGGCCAGTGCAGCGAGTTCTTCACCCGCAGGCATCGGCGTGCGTCCGGCCACACGGGTGAGAATCACCGTTTGGGTGACTTCCGGCAGGGTCAGGGTTTCACCCGCAGCGGCCATCGAGGCCATGGCCGAGGACACCCCCGGCACGATCGTCCATTGGATGCGGGCGGCACTGAGCGGGCGGGTCAGTTCGATCAATGCGCCATACAGCCCCGGGTCGCCGGTTTGCAGGCGTACCACGATGGCATGGCGTGTGGCACGCTCGATCAGCCAGTCGCTCATTTCTTCCAGCGTCATGTCTTTCGAATCGCGAATTTCGCAACCAGCCGGCGCGTAGGCGGTCGCTGCGCGGTCGACCAGCGAACCGGCATAGAGTATCGCGCCGGCCTGTTCGAGCAGGCGGCGACCCTTGACCGTGATCAGGTCCGGATCGCCCGGCCCTGCACCGACGAACCAGACCTTGCCCAACGGGGCAGCGGGATCAACCTGCGGCATACAGGCGCGGCTCCAGCAAGGAGGAATTACGTAACCCATGACGCGCTTTGACAGCGGCCAACACGGCCAGATCGAGCAACGGTTCGACCGTGAGCACCAGCAGATAGGCGCCGCCAAAAGAAGCGATTTCACTCAGGTTGCTGGCGCTGACCCCTTGCCCGTAGATTGCCCAGAAAGCGACCCAGGCGACGATGCCACCCTGATAGGCGAGTGAGAGTTTGAAGGTTTGCGCGTAGCTCAGATCGACATAGGCGGTTTGTGGCACGATGATTTTCCGCGCCAGTGCCGAGACGGCGAACAGCGGAACCAGCAGAGTGGTCACATTCATGCCGTATTGCGGCAGATCGAAGGGTGCGAAGAACAGCCCCTGGATCAGCAAGCCACCGGCCAGGCCGAGGGCGGCGGCGGCTGGGCCGAACAGCAGAAACAGGGTGGTGCCGATGATGAGATGGACTTCAGACACCCCCACCGGGTGATGCGGCAGGACTTCAAAACAGCAAAAGACCAGCAGGCTGGCCAGCAGGCTGCGGCCGATCAGGGCGGGCAAGCCATATTGGTGGCGCGCGCGAATTGCCAGCCAGGCTGTGCCGGCTAGCGCAGCCAGTACCGTGCCATAACTCAACATGATTTTGCTGCTGTCGACAACGCCGGGGGTGATGTGCATTTTGTAGCTCCTTTTGTGATGAAAAATGAATAATTGTTTCGATGGCTTACCATTCAATTCCTGGCATGGCTGCCACACCCTGGGTGTAGGCGTGCTTGGTCAGCTTCATTTCGGTGACGGTGTCGGCTGCATCGATTAGGGATTGCGGCGCGGCGCGGCCGGTGATGACCACATGCTGCATGGGTGGGCGCGCCTGCAGGATGGCCAGCACGTCGGCGATCTCCAGCCAGCCATGTTTGAAGGCATAGGTGAATTCGTCGAGCACGACCAGCTGGATGGCCGGGTCGGCCAGATAACGGCAGGCGGTTTGCCAGGCGGCCTGTGCGGCCAGCGCATCGCGTGTTTCATCCTGGGTTTCCCAGGTGAAGCCTTCGCCCATGACATGCCATGCGATTTGCGGAAAACGGCGCAGACAGGCTTCTTCGCCGGTATCGGTGCGGCTTTTGACGAACTGGATGACGGCGACCTGCTGACCATGCCCGAGGGCGCGGGCGACCAGGCCGAAAGCGGCGGTGGATTTGCCTTTGCCGTTGCCGGTGTTGACGATCAGAATGCCGCGCTCGGTTTGCGCGGTGGCGATCCGGGCATCGATGAGTGCTTTTTTGCGCTGCATGCGCGCAACATGAGCAGACGCTGGCGGCGCGCCAGGGGTGTCTTGGGGAGGCTGGGAATGCTTGGTGTTGTGCATCGGCGTATTCCTGTCAGACGGTTGCTGAGCACGGAACGCCAATGGGGAACAGGTGGGGGTCGAAGGAGACTGACCGATGCGCGATGAACACGCAGCGCAGCCTCCGACGCCGGTGGCTGCATCCCCGCAGCAATTCCGTACGCGACAGTTCGAGGCCGGTCTCCGGGCTCGCAAGTCTTGTTTCACCGCCTTCCCAAGCCTGTGGCTCAGTGGCGTTCGGGTGAAACCGCACTTGCTTACCGTTGCGGGGGCAGCCGAGGCTTTGCCGAAAAACTTCCGGCGCATCTCGTTCCCGTTTAATCCGTTGGCATCAACCCGTATGAGTGGATACCAACAGGACACCTTGAACAGTTTGTCATCCGTTAAAACCAGATAACCGGGCGATTATAGTTGACGATTGTGCTTAGGATGAATTCTTGACCTGCGCGACGGCGCGGAACAGCTCTTCGCGCAACGCGTCGACCGGCTGGCCGACAGCCTGGGCGCGTTGGATGCGGGCGAGGATGTCCGGGATGCTGGAGGGCGCGTGCGCCGTTCCTGTTTCTGTTTCCGTTCCAGTGCTGGTTGCGCTGCGGGTGACTGGGCGATAGACCAGTTCGGCGCGTTCGCCGCTTTCGGCTGCGCCGCCAGGGTGGCTGGATGGGTTGCGGCGTGCGGTAATGACCAGCGCATTCGGTTTGCCACGCGGTGGCGTTGCGCGGCGCTTGTCGGTGGTGCCGATGGTGCCGATGGTGCCGATAGTGATGCGCTGGCTCTCTTTTTTGTAGCGTTCCACGGCAGCGAGCAGGGTGGCGCGGAGTTTTTGTGTGGGTTGTCCGGCGGCTTCGGCCAGGCGGAGCTGACGCAGGATTTCATCGATTTCAGGTGGTGCGGCCACCGAGCGTTGGGGCGTGGCCGTGTGGGTCGGCGCGGCCTTGACGGCCTGTGCGAAGTCTTCCTGGTTGGCTACGCGCTGGGCGATGCTGTAGTGCTCGTAACGCATGGCCCAGATCAGGGCGGATTCACCGCGTTCATTGACGGCTTTCGGGTCCGCGCCGGCCGCCAGGAGTTGCCGGGTGAGTTCCTCATGGCCTTCGCGCGCGGCCATCATCAACACAGTGGAGCCGTTGGGCGCACGGGCGTTGATTTCGGCACCGCGTTCGATCAGCAAACGGCTGATTTCAGGCTGGTTGGCAAAGGCGGCATAGTGCAATGCCGACCAGCGTGCGCCGGGGCGGGCGGGCTGCGCGCCGTGATCGAGTAGCCAGCGCACGGCGGCGAGATGGCCGCGCCAGGTGGCCAGTAACAGCGCGGTTTCGTCGTAACGGTTGGCCTGCTCGATCGGTGCGCCATGCTGCAGGAACAGTTCCATCATGCCGATGTGGCCTTCCCAGGCGGCGATCATCAGGCCGCTGCCGATGCGGTCGCCCATGAAGTCGGCGGGCAAACCGGCGGCCAGCCACTGCCTAACCGTATCGAGATCACCTTGTTCAACCGTCAGCGCAAAACGGGTCGGATTCGGTCGCGTTATGTGGTTGCTGGTGCTGGCGGTGTGGGTGTTGACGACAGGTTCGGCCAGAACAGGATTCGGGCAGGATGCGCCGATGCCGCAGAGGAAAATCAGCAGAATCGACAGGGAGCAGGATGTGCGGAACATGTTGCAGGGGTGCGCGAGCAGGCTGTGCGTAAAGGCATGGTTGTAGCAGAATGCCCGCTGAATTCAAAGCCGTTCGCTTTCATGTCGCGTCGCTCTTCTTCCTGTTTCCCCTCCTTGCCATGGGCTGTGCTGGCCTCGGTGGTGCTGCATGGGCTATTGCTGATCCCGCAGAGTTTCTGGCCTCTGTTTCAGTTGCCGCCGACGCGCCTCCAGCCACCTGCGCGGCTGGAGGCGCGGTTGTCGCCATTGCCAGTGGCTGAAGCAGCGCCGTTGCTGAAAAACACGTTGCTTGCGGCGGCGGTTGCCGCCCCTGCTGCAGCGTCGGTTGCGCCTGCTGCATCGGCTGTATCTAAGGCTGCTTCTACGGTCGCCTCGCCGCCGCGTGCAGCGCGCAAGGCGCGTGGGGAGCATGGTGTACAAATCGCGCAGCGCAAGCTGGCGCAGCATATGTATTACCCACCAGAGGCTATCGCGCAGGGGTTGGAGGGTGAGGTGCGGCTGTTGCTCCGGCTGGCGGAAGATGGTCGTTTGCTGGCGGTGAGCGTGGCGGCGAGCAGTGGCTTTCCCCTGCTGGATCGCGCAGCGCTGGAGGCCGCCCACGCGATGGGCAGGATTCCGGAAGCCGGGGTGCGCGAACTGTTGCTGCCGGTGGTGTTCCGGTTGCAATAAAAATACGGCGGTGGCATGGCCGCAGGGCGTTACTTGCTGTCATGATGGTGGCGCGATGAATGGACGTGAATGGGCGACGGATGCGGGAGGCAGCGTGATGAAACTGGGGCGTTTGTTATGGATCGTGGGGGGCTTGCTAATGGGCTGGCTCAGCCCGGCATGGGCAGCGGCTGCGTCGTTCGTGGGGGCAATTCCTGTTCTGGCTTACCATCGTTTTGCAGAGGAGGTGGTGGATAGCATGACGGTTCGCAACGCGACGTTTGCCGGGCAGATCAGGTTTTTGCGGGAGCAGGGGTATACCGTGATTCCCTTGAGCTTGGCCGTCGATGCGTTGCAGGGGGGCGGCGTGGTGTTGCCGAAAAAACCGCTGGTGATCACGGTGGATGATGGGCATCGTTCGGTGTATAGCGATCTGCGCGCCGTGATTGAGCGCGAAAAAATTCCGGTGACGCTGTTCATCTATCCTTCGGCGATTGCCAATGCGCCCTATGCCATGACCTGGGCGCAACTGGCTGAACTGCGCGATACGGGGTTGTTTGATATTCAGTCGCACACTTACTGGCATCCTAATTTTAAGATCGAGAAGCGTCGTTTGAGCGCGGCTGAGTACACGGCGTTTGTCCGTAATCAGTTGGAGAAATCGCGCAAGACGCTCAAGGCGCGGCTGGGCGTGGAGGCCAGCTTGCTGGCCTGGCCGTTTGGGATTTATGACGAAGAGTTGATGCGGGCAGCACAGGCGGCGGGTTACGCAGCGGCTTTCAGTATTGATGGCCGCAATGCGCGTAGCTGGGATGAGCGGATGAGCCTGCCCCGGCATCTGATGGTGGATCGGCAGGGCGTGCGGGGGTTGGCGCAAATTTTGAATGAGGGAAAGCAATGAAATCGCAAGCCGGGTTTGTCGGGTGTTTGGTGGGGATGATGGGGCTGATGCTGGCCATGAGTGTGGCTACGCCCACTGCTTGTGCGGCGATGCTAACGGGCAAGGTGATCGATGCGCGGACTGGCCAGCCGATCGGTGGTGCGCTGGTTACGGTGGAGCGGCGCGTGGTGCTGAGTGGTCAGGATGGCGGATTCACGGTAGATACGGCAGCCTTGCAGGGCAATGCGATCGGCGTGCGTGCTGTGGGTTATGGGCGCAGCCGTGTGCCGCAGTCGTTGCTCGCTGCTCCCCCCTTGGTGGTCAAGCTGGAACCTTTGCATCCCAAGGCTTTGTATCTGTCGTTTTATGGCATCGGCAGCCGGCAGATTCGCAATGCCGCTCTCGACCTGATCGAGCAGACTGAACTGAATGCGCTGGTCATCGATGTCAAGGGCGATCGCGGCATGATCCCCTATAAAAGCAAGGTGGTGCTGGCCACTGAAATTGGCGGCCAGCGCATCATCACCGTGCGCGACATGAAAGAGCTGGTCGATACCCTGCATGCGCGGGGTGTGTATCTGATTGCGCGTGTCGTCACCTTCAAGGACGACCTGCTGGCGACGGCGTACCCACAATGGACGATCCGCGACGGCAAGGGCAAGCCCTGGCTGGATCGCGAACATCTGGGCTGGATCGATGCGAATCATCAGGAAGCCTGGAAGTACAACATCGACATTGCCGAGGAAGCGGCGCAACTCGGCTTCGATGAAATCCAGTTCGATTATGTGCGCTTCCCCGATACGCCCGGCCTGGTGTTTTCTCAGCCAAATACCGAGGAAATGCGCGTTAAGGCGATCAGCGGATTTCTGGCCGCCGCCCGCGCGCGGTTGATTCCTTACAACGTGTTTACCTCTGCCGATATCTTCGGTTATGTGAGCTGGAATACCAATGACACCTTCATTGGCCAGCGTCTTGACAGTGTGGCCCCGCATGTCGATTATCTTGCGCCCATGCTGTATCCATCGGGCTTTCAGTTCGGTATTCCGGGTTACCGCAATCCTGTGGCCAATTCTTACGAGCTGATTTCGCTGACGCTCAAGCGGGCTGCTGAACGCACGGGTTTGCCTGCGGTGCGTTTCCGGCCATGGTTGCAGTCGTTCAAAGACTACGCTTTTGACCGGCGACATTTTGCTGCGGATGAAATCAGTGCCCAGGTGCGCGCAGCAGAAACGTTTGGCAGTGGTGGCTGGATGCTCTGGAATCCGCGCAACAGCTACAGCAATGCCGGGCTGAAGGCGCGCACGACCCGGTTGTCTCCCTTGTCAGCACCTGCATCGTTACCTACGCCCCCATCGTCACCGGCGTCATCAGCGTCACCATTGCCCCCGCTGTCGCGGGTGGTTCATCGTCGCTGAAAGCCGGAGCGTGCCCGTGCGTTGCCTGCCAAATCGTTGGACTGTGATCAGGATCCTCATCGGTCTGTCGTTGTCACTATCACTGTCGCTACCTGTGTGGGCTTTTGATGTGGAGCAACTGAAGCCTATCGAGGAGCTTGTGAACGCGCAGATTCGCGCGGGCAATCTGCCCGGTGCTGTGGTGCTGGTGGGGCACGAAGGGAAGGTGGTGTATCGCCGCGCTTTTGGCCAGCGCACCCTGAATCCGCCGCAGCCGATGACGGCCGAGACGATTTTCGATCTGGCCTCGCTCACCAAGCCGATCGTGACCGCCACTGCCATCCTGCAACTGGCCGAGCGTGGCAAGCTCGATCTTGCCGCCCCCGCGGCGCGCTACTGGCCTGCGTTTGCGGCACAGGGCAAGGAGGCCATCAGTGTGCGTCAGTTGTTGACGCATACCTCGGGGCTGGCGGCCGGGCTGCCATTGAAAAAACCCTGGCGTGGCCGTGAAGCCGCGCTGTCATTGATCGTCGCGCAAAAACCGCAAGCGCCACCGGGGAGCACCCTGTTGTACAGCGATGTCAATTTCATCGTGCTGGGTGAATTGGTGCGACGTATTTCGGGTATGACGCTGGACGTTTATGCCCAACGCCAGATTTTCCAACCACTGGCGATGAAAGACAGCCGTTACTTCACGCATCCACCGTCACCTGACAGCGCGTTATATGGGCGGATTGCGCCGACGGGGTTTGTGCAGGGGCATCTGCGGGTTGGCGAAGTGCATGATCCGCTGGCCTGGCGCATGGGCGGCGTGGCGGGACATGCGGGCATGTTTTCTACGGCGGATGATCTGGCGAAGTTTGCCCAGACCTTGCTCGATGGCGGCGGCGCGTTGCTGCAGCCGGAATCCGTGGCCTTGCTGGAAACTCCGCAGATTTCGCCCGCGCAGGCAGGCACGGGTAACGCCTTGCGTAGCCTGGGCTGGCGGAGCGATCCGCCGCTGGTTGCGAACCGTGATCAGCTGCCGCCGGTGGGCGCGATGGGGCATAACGGCTATACCGGCACGTCGCTGTGGATCGATCCGCTCACGCGCACCTATGTGATCATCCTCAGCCATCGCGTGCATCCGGCGGAAAGGGGCGATGCCGGGCCGTTGCGCGAGCGGATTGCGCTGCGGGTGGCCGAGGCCGTCGGTACCTTGAGTTTCGCGCAGGCAGTGGCACTATCGCCGGTGCTGGCGCGTTATGCCGAGCTTCCGCCCCGCCATCGTAGCGGCGGCGGCGTAATGAGTGGCATCGACGTACTCGCCGCGCGTGACTATGCGCGCTTGCAGGGGTTGCGGATCGGCCTGATCACCCATCAGAGCGGGGTTGATGGGGCGGGACGGCGCACGATCGACCGGTTGCGGCAGGCACCCGGCGTGAAGCTGGTGGCGTTGTTCAGCCCGGAGCACGGCTTGCAGGGGCGGCTCGATGAGCGGGTGCCCTCAGGCGTGGATGCGGTGAGTGGATTGGTCGTCCATAGTCTTTACGGCCAGCACCGCCGCCCCACGCCCGCCATGCTGGAGGGGCTTGATGCGCTGGTGTTTGATCTGCAGGATGTTGGTGCGCGCTTTTACACCTACATCAGTACGATGGGGTATGCGATGGAGGCGGCGGCACAAAAGGGCATCCGCTTCATTGTGCTGGATCGCCCCGATCCGGTGGGCGGGGTGGCCGTGGAAGGGCCGATGCTCGATCCGCAACGTCGTTCATTCACCGCCTACTATCCGCTGCCGGTACGTCATGGCATGACAGTGGGCGAACTGGCCTTGCTGTTTGCGGGCGAGCAGCAGCTGAAGCTGCATCCCGAAGTCATCCAGATGCGGGGTTATCGGCGTGCGCAGTGGTTCGACCAGACCGGTCTGCTGTGGATTCCGCCCTCACCGAATTTACGCAACATGACCGCCGTGGCGCTGTATCCGGGGCTGGGCATGATCGAAGGGGCGCGGGTGAGTGTCGGGCGTGGCACGGCCAGCCCCTTCGAGCTGGTCGGCGCGCCGTGGATGGATGGTGATGCGCTGGCACAGACGCTCAATGCGCGTCATATTCCCGGCGTGCGCTTTGAAAGCATCCGGTTTACCCCGGTAGCCAATGTCTATGCCCGGCAGCCCTGCCAGGGCGTGCGTGTGATTCTGGTGGATCGCGAGTCTCTGGAAACCAGCCGTCTGGGGATAGAGCTGGCTGCCGCCTTGCAGCGCATGAGCCCGCAGGATTTTGGGCTGGAACAGACGCTGGGCTCTATCGGTTCGCAGGCCGTGATCGATGCCCTGCGTGCGGGTCGCCCGCCCGAGGAGATCGTGGCGGACTGGCAGACATCGCCTACATCGTCTGCATCATTTACGGCGTTTCGGGCAGTGCGGCAGAAATATCTGCTGTATTGACTTCCGGCAGGGTGATGGCGAAAACAGCCCCCTGACCCGGGCGGGTGCGTAATGAGAGCGGCGCCCCAAGCAGACGGCTGATGCGCTGGACGATGGCCAGCCCCAACCCCAGCCCCACATGCGGGTTGCGTGCGGGGTTGTCCACCTGGAAATATTCGTCAAAAATTTTCTGCCGGTGTTCTGCTGCAATGCCTGGGCCGTTGTCGCGCACTTCGATGCGGATGCCCTGCGCGCTGCGGCGCACGCAGACCAGCACATGGCCGCAGACGGCAAACTTGATGGCATTGTCAATCAGGTTACCCAGCAAACGCCGCAGCAGCACGGCATCGGTGTGCACCACCACAGCAGAATCATGGATACGCAGCGACACCCCGACTTCGCGCGCGGCCGTGCCGTAAGTGGCTTCGAGTTCGCGCAGCAGGCCGCTTAGCGGCAGGTCGCGTCGGCAGGGCTCCATCCGCCCCATGTCGAAACGCGAGATGTCGAGCAGGGTTTCCAGCTGCATCGACATGTCGTTGATGGCCAGGCGCAGGTTGCTCAGGGTTTTAAGCAGCGGAGGTGCCAGTTCTTCCTGGGTCAGCGTGTCGACGAACAGTTGTGCGGCATACAGGGGCTGGCGCAGGTCATGGCTGGCGGCATTGAGAAAATAGGTCTTGGCGGCGGCATGGTGTTCGGCCTCCAGTTTGCGCTGCTCAAGCTCGATCATGGTCAGGCGTAACGCCTCTTCGGCCTCTTTGCGTGGCGAAATGTCGCTGATGGTGCCGACCATGCGTAAGGGCGCACCCTGCTCGTCACGGCTGACAACCATGCCGCGCGAGAGCAGCCACTTGTATTGGCCATTGGTGCACAGGACGCGTATCTCGACTGCTGATGCGTTGCTGTCGGCTTGTTCGAGGCGATGACGGTTGCGGGTGGCCAGGCGTTCGTCCTCCCGGTGCACGCGTCGCCGCCACTGTGAATAGTTTTGCAGCAGTTCGTGGGGTGCCAGGCCGAGGATTTCTCCGGCGCGCAGCGAGAAGGTGATGCTGTCGTTCCGGGTGTCCCAGTCCCAGACGCCATCGCCTGCGCCTTCGAGGGCGAATTTCCAGCGTTCTTCGGTGGTACGCAAGAGTTCTTCGGCACGTTTGCGTTCGCTGATGTCGCTCAACGTCCCCACCATGCGGCGCGATTGCCCGGCGGGGTCTGTGCTGACCATGATGCCGCTACCCAGTACCCATTTCCATTGACCGTCCTTGCAGAGCATGCGGAACTCGATGCTGTCGCGATCCTTTTCACCCGTCAGCAGGGAATGGAAGCTGGCATCAACGGTTGCCCGGTCTTCCGGATGGATGCGGGTCATCCAGACCTCGGCGCTGTTGCCCAGTTCGTTTTCGGCATAGCCGATGATTTCTTTCCAGTGTTTCGAGTACACGCCCTGGTTGGTGGTCAAATCCCAGTCCCAGACGCCGTGTCCTGCGCCATCCAGGGCGAGTTTCCAGCGTTCTTCGTTTTCACGCAGGCTGACATCCATCTGCTTGCGGTCGGTGATGTCGGTATT
This sequence comes from Sterolibacterium sp., assembly GCA_018061005.1. GTDB lineage: Bacteria > Pseudomonadota > Gammaproteobacteria > Burkholderiales > Rhodocyclaceae > Sterolibacterium. The sequence goes on from JAGOVA010000003.1 coordinate 128,246, forward strand.
GGTGCCGATGACACGCAATGGTTTGCCGAAGGCATCGCGCTCCACGACGATACCGCGTGAATGTACCCAGTGCCATTGGCCGCTGCGGTCGAGCATGCGGACTTCGATGGAGGACAGCAACGTGGTGCCATCGAGCAGCCGTTGCCGGTTTTCTTCGGTCAGATACAGGTCATCCGGGTGGATGCGCGCCTGCCATTCGTCGGGTTGCCCCGAAATCTCATGTTCGGCATAGCCCAGCATGGCCTTCCAGCTCGAAGAATAGACCAGCAGGTTGTTGGGAACATCCCACTCCCAGACCCCGTCGCCTATCCCTTCGAGTGCCAGTTTCCAGGGTGCTTCACGCTGGCGCAACTGTGCTTCCATGCGCTTGCGCTCGGTGACGTCAACCGTGCTGCCATGCCACAGCACGGTGCCATCCGACAGACGCTCCGGGGTGGCCTCAAGTGCGCGCCAGATGGCCTCGCCATTGGGTTGGTACATGCGGTATTCATGGCACCAGGGGGTGAGTGTTGCCGCCGAATGCAGCATCGAAGCGCGCAAGGCCGCACGATCATCGGGGTGTATGTTGGCTTCGAGTTGCGAGGGGTCACGCGCTGCATCTTCCCTGCGGATGCCATACATGCGCTCGATGGCGGTGCTGACATAAGGGAAACAGGTCGAGCCATCCGGATTCAGCTGATACTGGAACAACACCCCAGGGATGTGCGCGCTCAAGGCAACCAGCAGGGCGGGATAGTCTGGCGGCGTGTCCGGGCTCATTGCATGCTGTCCTTGTAGGGCCATGTCTTGAGTAGGCGGCGCTACGTTAATGCAGTGCGCCACCGGCGGCGCAGCCCATGGCGGTCATGTAATCGATGAATGCGGCTGGTGCCATCGGGCGGGCGAAGTGATAGCCCTGCGCTTCATGGCACTGCTGGCCATGCAGCAGTGCGACCAGACGTTCGTCTTCAACGCCTTCGGCGATGACCTGCAGGTTCAGGCTGCGCGCCATCTGGATGATGGCCTGGACGATGGCAGCATCGTTTTTGTCATTCGCCATGTCGCGGACAAAAGACTGATCGATCTTGAGCTTGTCGACATTGAATCGCTTGAGGTAGGAGAGGCTGGAATAACCCGTGCCGAAGTCATCAATGGAGAGCTTCATGCCCATGGCCTTGAGGCGGCGCAGGGTTTCGAGGGCGTGGTCTGTATCGTCGATCAGGATGGATTCGGTCAGCTCGAGTTCGAGGTAATTGGGGTCGTGCCCGGATTCGTTGAGCGCCTGAATGACACTCTTTTCGATGTCGCCACGCTTGAATTGCACCGCAGAAAGATTGACGGCCACGACGACCGGTGGCAACCCGGCCTGTCGCCAGGCGACGGCCTGCTGGCAGGCATGTTTGAGTGCCCAGTCGCCAATCGGCACGATGAGGCCGCTTTCTTCCGCAATCTGGATGAAGCGTCCGGGCTGCAGTATCCCCATTTCCGGATGCCGCCAGCGGATCAGGGCTTCAACGCCGACCACCTTGCCGTCGGCCAGATTGATCTGCGGCTGGTAGTGCAGCAGAAATTCTTCGTTGATCAGTGCCTGACGCAGACCATTGCGGATTTTCAGGTACTCGACGGCCTCGCTGTTCATCTGGTCGGTATAGAACTGGTAGGTATTGCGCCCATGCGCCTTGGCCTTGTAGAGCGCAGTGTCGGCTTTCTTCAGCAGCATGTCGAAATCCTTGCCATCGCCCGGATAAACGGTGATGCCGATGGAAACCGAAGTGGTCAGCTCGTGGCCTTGTACCTTGAACGTGGTACCCAAGGTTTCCTGCACCTTGACGGCGATGCTGGAGATGATTTCCGGATCCATGACGTTGGCCAGGATGATGAGGAATTCGTCACCGCCGATGCGGGCGATAGTGTCGGTATCGCGGACACAGTTTTCCAGTTTCTTGGCGACTTCCTGAATCAGCGCATCACCGATCGGGTGGCCGAGTGAATCGTTGACCGCCTTGAAGTGATCGAGGTCGAGATGCAGTACGCCGACCCCGTTTTTTTCCCGGGCGGCATAGGCAATGGCATGGTCGAGCCGGTCTTTGGCTAGTTGCCGGTTGGGCAGGCCGGTTAGTGCATCGTGGTAGGCCAGATGATTGATGCGTTCTTCAGCGGCCTTGCGGCTGCCGATGTCTTCGATCATGGGCAGGAAATACAGCGGCTGCCCGGCACCATCACGCACCAGGTTCATCGTGATATGTGTCCACACCACCTGGCCGTCGTGTGCCAGCATGCGGCATTCGCCAGCGCACTGCTCGGATTCGCCGGCCAGCATGTGCTGCATTTGCGCCAGTTCGCGCGGCAGTTCTTCAGGGTGCATGATCTGGTCAATGTTCAGTGCCATCAACGCGTCGCGTGGGTGGCCGAGCATCCGGCAGATCGCCGCATTGACATTGAGGAATGCGCCTTCCGGTGTCATGATTGCCGCGCCCAGGCTCGACTGGTCGAAAAGTTTGCGCCAGTGTCGTTCGTTTTCTTGCAGATGCTGCGTGGTGGCCTGCAGGCGGGTCAAGGTGGCGGCTTGCGTGGTCCAGGCGTGGAGCAGACGTCGCGCCAGAAAAAACGAAGTCAGCATGAACGCTGCCAGGCCGATCAGGCTGATGAGCAGAAGATTGTTTGCTGGCGTGGTGGATATGGGTACGCCCGCGCGGGTGGCCTGGATGTACAGCGCGGTGGCCAGCAGAAGTGCCAGGGCATTGGCACCCAGCACGCCCAGCCAGAGCATCTTGCGAAATTCGGCAGGCGTTGCTGCGGCAGATTCAGACATGGTGGGGTTGTCCTGTGGCATTTTGAGGGGGTAGATGACCCTGATATGCGACTTTAACGACCTGCCGCCAAACCTGCAAGAAATCCCGGAACCCGGAAGTGACCAGCTCCCTGTGTATCTGCGTGACAGAAATCACGGGCTGGAACATCATGGTCGTTTTGATGGCCTGAGGGTGAGTAGCCAGATAGTGGCGGGCTGAACAAGACTGGTGTGTGATGAAAAAATTTCAAGGCAAGGTCGCGGCAGTGACGGGTGCTGCGTCCGGGATGGGGCGCAGTCTGGCACTCGAACTGGCGCAGCGGGGCTGCCATCTGGCGTTGAGCGATGTCGATGAGGCCGGGCTGGCAGAAACCGCAGCATGGATTGCGGCCAGAAGCTCGGCCAGAAGCGTGGGGATGAAGGTCACCACGGCACGGGTGAATGTGGCGGTGCGCGAGGAGGTGTTTGCCTGGGCGGATCAGGTGGCGCGTGAGCATGGCCGGGTTCATCTGGTGTTCAATAATGCCGGTGTGGCGCTGTCGGCATTGGCAGAAAATGTGCGAGCCGAGGATTTGCACTGGATCATGGAGATCAATTTTTTCGGTGTGGTCTGGGGAACTCAAGCCTTCATGCCGCATCTCAAGGCTTCCGGGGAGGGACATGTGGTGAATACATCCAGCCTGTTTGGCCTGCTTTCGGTGCCGGGAAATGCCGCCTACAACGCCAGCAAGTTTGCGGTGCGCGGTTATACCGAGGCGTTGCGGATGGAGCTGGAACTTTCTGGCGCGCCGGTGAGTGCGACCTGCGTGCATCCGGGGGGCGTGCGGACGCGGATCGCACGTTCTGCACGCATCGATCCCCAGTCGATGGCACTGAGTCATATTTCGCCCGAAGAAGCGATCGAACGTTTCGACCGGCTGCTCAACACCACCAGTGCCGAGCGTGCGGCAGGGCAGATCCTGCGGGCGGTGGAGAACAACCGGCGGCGGGTGCTGGTGGGGGCAGATGCCTGGTGGATGGACAAACTGGTGCGCCTGCTGGGGAGCGCCTATCAACCCCTGATTCTGGCGTTTGCGCGCTGGCTGGGGCGACCCTGAAATTTTTGAAGGAACCGGAACGGTGAATCGACGTAATGAATGGCGCAGTCTGATCAGCGATAGACCCGCGGGAAATGCAGGCTGGCTGAGCCGCTTGCTCTCTTATGGCCTGACACTGGCGTTGTTGGGCCTGGGGCTGATGTTTTCTTTCATCCTCTTTGCCGTACTGGCCGTGGTCGGCGTGCTGGTGGGCGGCTGGTTCTGGTGGAAAACCCGCGCCCTGCGCCGCGAACTCGCCCAGGCTTCGCAGCAGTGGCAAACCGCCCAGCAGACGGCGGAACAATCGACACAATCATACCAATCAACGCAATCGTCCCAGGCGGGTGGCAGGGACGGGATGGTGATCGAGGGCGATGCCCGTCGGGTGGAGGATGAGTCGGAGTTGCTGACCCGCTCACGCGATTGAGGTTGTATAGGTTTTGGCTATCGACCTGTTGAATTCAATCAATTGGATGCGGAAGATACGCTTGGGTAGGATGGGCAGGGTCATCTGATTTTCGTGTTTTTATTCAATTCCAAAGGAGACTGCGATGTCGAACGAGAAAAAACTCACCACCGCTTTTGGTTGCCCTGTGGCGGACAACCAGAACACCATGACCGCCGGCTCGCGTGGCCCGGTGCTGTTGCAGGATGTCTGGCTGCTCGAAAAGCTCGCCCATTTCGACCGAGAAGTGATCCCTGAGCGGCGCATGCACGCCAAGGGCAGCGGTGCTTATGGCACGTTCACTGTGACCCACGACATCACGAAATACACGCGGGCGAAGATTTTTTCTCAGGTGGGTAAAAAAACCGATTTGTTTGCGCGCTTCACCACTGTCGCCGGCGAGCGCGGTGCGGCCGATGCCGAGCGCGATATACGCGGTTTCGCGGTCAAGTTTTACACCGAGGAAGGTAACTGGGATCTGGTTGGTAACAACACGCCGGTGTTCTTCCTGCGCGACCCGCTCAAGTTCCCCGACCTCAATCATGCCGTCAAGCGCGACCCGCGTACCAATCTGCGTAGCGCGCAGAACAACTGGGATTTCTGGACTTCGCTGCCCGAGGCGCTGCACCAGATCACCATCGTCATGTCGGATCGTGGTATTCCCGCCAGCTACCGCAGCATGCACGGCTTTGGCTCGCATACCTTCAGCTTCATCAACGCCGCCAATGAGCGTTTCTGGGTCAAGTTCCACCTGAAGTGCCAGCAGGGCATCAAGAATCTCAGCGATGCCGAGGCCGAGAGGCTCATCGGCAAGGATCGCGAGAGCCACCAGAAGGATCTCTACGAGGCGATTGAGAACCGCGATTTTCCGAAGTGGATGCTCCAGGTGCAGATCATGCCGGAGAAAGACGCAGCGAAAACGCCCTACAACCCCTTCGATCTGACCAAGGTCTGGCCGCACAAAGACTACCCGCTGATCGACGTCGGCGTGATGGAACTCAACCGCAATCCGGAAAACTTCTTCGCCGAAGTCGAGCAGTCGGCCTTCAACCCCGCCAGCATCGTGCCCGGCATCGGCTTCTCGCCCGACAAAATGCTGCAGGCGCGCCTGTTCTCTTACGGCGATGCACAGCGCTACCGGCTCGGCGTGAATCACCATCTGATCCCGGTGAATGCGCCGCGCTGCCCGGTGCATAGCTACCACCGCGACGGTGCCATGCGCGTCGACGGCAACCACGGCAGTACCAAGGGTTACGAGCCGAACAGCCTGGGCGTATGGCAGGAGCAGCCCGACTACCGCGAGCCGCCGCTGTCCGTCGAGGGTGCGGCCGATCACTGGAATCATCGTGAGGATGGCGACTATTTCTCGCAGCCCGGCGCGCTGTTTCGCCTGATGTCGCCCGCGCAGCAGCAGGTGCTATTCGACAACACCGCGGCCTCCATCGGGGGGGCCACGCGTGAAGTGCAGTTGCGCCACGTTCGTCACTGCCTGAAAGCCGATCCGGCGTATGGTGCGGGGATCGCCCAGGCAATCGGCATTCCACTGAGCGAGGCGGGCTGAGTGGTGTGTAGCGATGTGCAGCGGCGTGCCGACGGGTGCGTTCGCTGGGCGTTTCCAGGATAATCTGCATTTTTCCATCGAGTTAAACGAATCAGTCATGAGCTATTTCAAACATCACGTTTTCTTTTGTAACAACCAGCGCGATGCGGGCATTATTTGCTGTGGCGCGCGCGGTGCGGACGAACTGCGGAACTACGCCAAGGATCGCATCAAGGCATTGGGGCTGCATGAGGGCGATGCGGATAAACGCATCCGTATCAATTCGGCCGGTTGTCTGGATCGCTGCGATCATGGTCCGGTGGCGGTGGTTTATCCGGAGGGGGTTTGGTACACCTATCTGGACAAGGAAGACATCGATGAAATCATCGACTCGCATCTGGTCGGTGGTAAGGTCGTCGAGCGTCTGAAAATCTGACGATCATGACGGAGCAGGTTTTGCTTGAGGGTGCGGGCGGGCGGATCGAGGTGTTGGTTGAACCCCTCGCATCCCTCGATGCCCCTTGTGGGATTGCCCTGATCGCGCATCCGCATCCGCTGTTTGGCGGCACGGCCGACAACAAGGTGGTCACCACATTGGCGAAAACCTTGCGCGGGTTGGGCTATGTCACCCTGCGCCCGCAGTTTCGCGGGGTGGGCGGGAGCGAAGGCGAGCACGATCATGGCGTGGCGGAAACACTGGATTTGTTGTGTGTGCATGAATATGCGCAGCAGCACTTTGGCGCGCGACCTGTGGTGCTGGCCGGTTTTTCTTTCGGTGCGTATGTAATGACGCGACTCGCCAAATTGCTAACGGAGCGGGGTACGCCCGCCGAGCGGCTGGTGCTGGTGGGCACGGCGGCGGGGTACATCGAGGGCGCGCGCAGTTATCAGACCGAAGCGGTGGCAGCAGATACCATCGTCATTCACGGTTCGAATGATGAAACCGTGCCGCTGGCGCATGTGCTGGCCTGGGCAGAGCCGCTGGAGCTGCCGGTCAGCGTGATCCCGGGGGCGGATCATTTTTTTCATCGCAAGCTGCATCTCATCCGTAACATCATTCACGCCGCCTGGCGGAAGCCGGGGCAAAGCACATGTCATCCTCGCCCCTGAGTGTGACGGCGCTGCGCAAGTCCTATGAAGGGCGCGAGGTGGTGGCTGGCATCCACTTTGCGTTGCGACGGGGCGAGTGCTATGGCCTGCTGGGGCCCAATGGCGCGGGCAAGACCACTACGTTGCGCTGCTGCCTGGGGCTGACCGCACCGGATGCGGGCGAGATTCATCTGCTCGGCGAGCCGGTACCACAGCGGGCGCGTGAAGCGCGTGCGCGGGTGGGGGTGGTGCCGCAGTTTGATAATCTCGATCCGGATTTCAGCGTGGCTGAAAATCTGCTGGTGTTTGGCCGTTACTTTGGCTTGCCAGACGCCGAAACCCGCCGCCGGATTCCGGCTCTGCTTGAATTTGCCGGGCTGGAAGGGCGTGGAAATGCACCGCTGGCCACGCTGTCCGGCGGCATGAAACGACGGCTGACGCTGGCGCGCGCGCTGGTCAATGACCCGGATCTGTTGTTTCTCGACGAACCCACCACCGGGCTCGATCCGCAGGCGCGGCATCTGATCTGGGAACGCCTCAAACGCCTGATGGCACAAGGCAAAACGCTGTTGCTGACGACGCATTTCATGGATGAGGCCGAGCGGCTGTGCGACCGGCTGGCCATCCTCGATGGCGGATGCATCGTGGCGGAAGGCACGCCGCGTGCGTTGATGACGCAACACATCGAGCCGCAGGTGGTGGAGGTTTTTGGAGAAGACGCGCCGGGCTGGGCGGGGCAGCAGGCCGACTTTCAATCGTCCGCTGCGCGCCTCGAAATTCGGGGTGAAACGGCGTTCTGTTACACGACGGATGATGCGCTGGCAAGCCGACTCGCACAGTCAGCGGAAGCGGGGGGCTTGCGCGTGTTGCGACGTCCGGCCAATCTCGAAGATGTGTTTCTCAAGCTGACGGGGCGCGAACTGCGTGACTGAGTGCGATTGACCATGTCTGCCTTTTATTCGTTCCTCCCCCGTTTTTCGTCGCGTGCGCTGGCGGTCTGGCAGCGCAATTTTCTGGTCTGGCGCAAGCTGGCCATCCCTTCGCTGCTGGGCAATCTGGCGGATCCGATGATCTACCTGTTTGGCTTTGGTTACGGGCTGGGCAGTTTGCTGCCGGAAGTAGGCGGGGTCAGTTACATTGTTTTTCTGGCGGGTGGCACGGTGTGCTCCAGCACCATGAATGCCGCTTCGTTCGAGGCTTTGTATTCGGGCTTTTCACGCATGCATGTGCAGAAAACCTGGGAGGCCATCCTCAATGCGCCAGTGGCCCTCGATGACGTGCTGGCGGGGGAGTGCCTCTGGGCGGCGACCAAAGCCACCTTGTCCGGCGCGGCGATTCTGCTGGTGGTGGCCTTGCTGGGGCTGATTGCTTCCCCCATGGCCTTGTGGGCGTTGCCGGTGATCTTCCTGATAGGCCTGACTTCTGCTGCGTTGGGGCTGGTGGTGACGGTACTGGCGAAGTCGTATGACTTCTTCATGTACTACTTCACTTTGCTGATTACGCCAATGACCCTGCTGTGCGGGGTTTTCTACCCGGTTGATCGCTTGCCGCAGGCCTTGCAGGGGCTGGCCGATGCGTTGCCGCTGGCGCATGCGGTGCAGTTGGTGCGACCGCTGCTGCAGGGGCAGGTGCCGCAGCAGATTTTTCTGCATGTGGCGGCCTTGCTGCTGACGGCCTTCGTCGCCTATGGCGTGGCATTGGTGCTGGTGCGACGGCGCTTGCTGGGGTAGGCCGGGTCGGTTGCGTTTAGCTTGCGGCCGGGGGGGCGTTCCTCATCACTTCTTCCATGGTCGTCAGCCCCGCCGCCACCTTGATGGCACCAGAGATGCGTAGCGGCTTCATGCCTTCGCGTGCCGCCTGTTCGCGCAGACGGTCGGGTTCGGCGTTCTGGCTGATGAGCTTCTTGATTTCCGCAGACAGCGGGAGGATTTCATAGATGCCCAGTCGCCCGCTAAAGCCGGTCATGCGGCATTCGAGGCAGCCGGTGGCGCGATAGAGCTGGGCGGGTTTTTTCGATTTCCATGGGGTCACCAGATCGTTCCAGATCGCCTCATCGGCTGCGGTTATTTCGCTGGCCTGTTTGCAGTGCGGGCAGAGTGTGCGAACCAGACGCTGTGCCATGATGCCGTTGATGGTCGAATTCAGCAGATAAGGTGGGATGCCCAGTTCGATGAGGCGGGTGATGGAAGAAGGCGCGTCGTTGGTGTGCAGTGTCGATAGCACCAGATGCCCGGTCAGTGCGGCCTGGATGGCCATTTCCGCGGTTTCCAGATCGCGGATTTCGCCGACCATGATGATGTCCGGATCCTGCCGCATCAGCGCACGAATCCCGGCGGCAAAGCTCATGTCAATGGCGGTATGCACCTGCACCTGATTGAAGGATGGCTCGATCATTTCAATCGGATCTTCAATCGTGCAGACGTTCACTTCCGGTGTGGCCAGTTGCTTGAGCGTGGTGTAGAGCGTGGTGGTCTTGCCTGAACCGGTGGGGCCGGTGACCAGCACGATGCCATTGGGCAATGAGGTCATGGCGTGCCAGCGTTGCTTGTCGTCTTCAGAGAAGCCCAGTTCACGGGCATCGCGCACCAGCACTTCCGGATCGAAAATCCGCATCACCAGTTTCTCGCCAAAGGCGGTCGGCAAGGTGGATAAACGCAACTCGATTTCCTGGCCATCGGGCGTGCGGGTCTTGATGCGGCCATCCTGCGGACGGCGTTTTTCGACGACATCCATGCGCCCGAGGATTTTGATGCGGCTGGTCATGGCGGTGAGAATTTGCGTCGGGATCTGATACACCTGATGCAGTACGCCGTCGATGCGGAAGCGCACGATGCCGATTTCACGGCGCGGCTCGATATGAATGTCGCTGGCACGCTGGTCAAACGCATACTGCCAGAGCCAGTCGACAATATGCACGATGTGCTGGTCGTTGGCATCGAGCGTGCGGTTGCTCTTGCCCAGTTCGACCAGCTGCTCGAAATTCGAAATGCCCGAGGCACTTGCGCCGCTACCTGAAGTAACGGCCTTGCGAACGGATTTGGCCAGGTTATAGAACTCGACCTGAAAACGGGCAATGTCATCGGGGTTGGCAATAACGCGGCGGATTTCCTTGCGGAGGATGGGTTTCAGCTCCGCTTCCCAGGCGCGTTGCAAAGGTTCGGCCGTGGCGACCACCACTTCATTGGCGCGGACATCGACCGGCAGGATGCGAAAGCGCGTGGCGTAGGCACTCGACATGACTTCGGTGATGATGGAAAAATTGATTTTCAGCGGGTCGATGTGGAAGTAATCAAGCTCGCTCCAGCGTGCCAGCCATTGGGTCAGTGCTTCGAGATCGAGCGTGCGCTGCGGGTGGCCTTCGGGCGTCGGGATTTTCCACTTCTGCTCGGCAATGGCGATCAGTGGATGAACGTCGCCACGAAAATAGCGTCGTTCCTGCTTGAACTGCTCGCCCTGTTCGGCAGTCACCAGCCCCTCGCTGATCAGGGCATCAATCACTTCGACGAGCGTCAGGCGGCGATCTTCTTTCATGAGCGGGGGCGATGGGGCATGACGATGGGGATGGCGCACTATAGCCGAGCCTGCCAGATGGCTCAATGTGATCTGCTACGCGTTATCATGCGTAGCCTGATTTTTTACTGGAGCGTTTTATGAATCGCGCCCTCGTGGTGTGGCTATGTGTGTTGCTGGTGAGCCCGGTTCAAGCCGGGTCAGCCGACCGTTGCCCACAGGCACGTGACCCGGCGCGTTGTGTGGCACGTCAGCAGGCACAGGATGAGTGTCAGGACTTACGCGGCCGGGCACGGCAGCAGTGTTTGCTCAATCATCTGCCCCCGCCGGATTGCAGTGCCTCGGAAGATCCGTCGCGTTGCGAACAACGCCAGCAGGCGCGTGCGGTGTGCAAAGGCAAGTCAGGCAAGGCGTGGCGTGCCTGTCTGAATGAGCAGGAAGCGCGCTGAAATAAAACAGCCCCGGCCATCGTTGATGGGCGGGGCTGCGGGTTTAGCCGGTGAACGTGAATTCGCGCGATAAAGGAAGGGCTTCGACAGGCTCAGCCCGACGGTGACGAATCAATCAGCGTTTCCTTAGCCTTGCATTTCCAGCATCAGCTGGTTGATGCGACGGACGAAGCCCGCTGGGTCGTCGAGCTGGCCACCTTCGGCCAGCAGTGCCTGATCGAACAGCACGGCCGTCCAGTCGTCGAAACGCTTTTCTTCGTACTTCAACCGTTGCACCACGGCGTGCTTCGGGTTGATTTCGAGGATGGGCTTGGCATCCGGTGCTTGTTGCCCGGCGGCCTTGAGCATGCGGGCGAGGTTGCCGCCAATGTCGTGAGCGTCTGCCACCAGGCAGGCCGGGCTTTCGGTCAGACGATGGGTGATGCGGACTTCCTTGACGCGTTCGCCGAGTGACTGGGCGATCTTGTCGGTGAACTCCTTGAACTCGTCGGCTTCCTTGGCCTGTTCCTGCTTTTCGGCTTCGTCTTCCAGTGTGCCCAGATCCAGCCCGCCGCGCGCGACGGAAACCAGCTGTTTGCCGTCAAACTCGGGCAGGTTACCGACCACCCATTCATCGACACGCTCGGTGAGCAGCAGTACTTCGATACCCTTCTTGCGGAACACTTCCAGATGCGGGCTGTTTTTTGCGGCGTTGAAGGTTTCGGCGGTGACGTAATAAATCTTGTCCTGGCCTTCTTTCATGCGGCCGAGGTAGTCCTTCAGCGAGACGGTTTCTGCCGGTGTGTCGTGTTGCGTCGAGGCAAAGCGCAGCAGGCCGCCGATGCGCTCCTTGTTGGCGAAGTCCTCGCCCACGCCTTCTTTCAGGACACGGCCAAACTCACGCCAGAAATTGGTGAATTTCTCTGGCTGGTTTTCGGCGAGGTCTTCGAGCATCGCCAGTATGCGTTTGGTGCTGCCGGAGCGGATCGCCTCGATATCCTTGCTTTCCTGGAGGATTTCACGCGAGACATTGAGCGGCAGATCGTTGCTGTCGATAATGCCGCGCACGAAGCGCAGATAAGTGGGCAGCAGTTGCTCGGCATCATCCATGATGAACACGCGGCGCACATAGAGCTTCACGCCATGGCGCGAGTTGCGGTCGAACAGGTCGAAGGGGGCGTGTGAGGGAATGTAAAGCAACTGGGTGTATTCGGAACGCCCCTCGACACGGGCATGACCCCAGGTCAGCGGTTCGGCGTAATCGTGGCTGACGTGCTTGTAAAACTCGATGTACTCCTGATCCTCGATCGAGCCCTTGGAGCGCGCCCACAGGGCGGTGGCCTGATTGACGGTTTCGTCTTCGGCGGTGATTTTCTGCGCCTTGGCTTCTTCGTCCCAGCTTTCCTTCTTCATGACGATGGGCTGAAGGATATGGTCGGAATACTTGCGGATCAGCGTGCGTAGCTGGTGGCCGGAAAGCAGGTTGCCCGCACCTTCCGTTGCATCGTCACGCAGATGCAGGATGATTTCGGTGCCGCGTGTGACTTTTTCGATGACTTCAACGGTGAACTGGCCACTGCCCTCGTCCTGCATGTCGCATTCCCAGCGCACGCCCTGGCTGGCGGCCTCACCGGCGCGACGGCTATACACCGTCACTTTGTCGGCGACGATGAAGGAAGAGTAGAAGCCAACCCCGAACTGGCCGATCAGGTTGGCGTCTTTTTTCTGATCGCCGGAAAGTCGCGAGAAGAACTCGCGCGTGCCGGATTTGGCGATGGTGCCGAGATGGGTGATGGCATCGTCACGGTTCATGCCAATGCCGTTATCGGCAATGGTCAGGGTGCGGGCTTCGGCATCGTAGGCGATGCGGATTTTCAGCTCGCTGTCGTCTTCATACAGCGCGCCGTTGTGCAGGGCTTCGAAGCGCAGCTTGTCGCAGGCATCCGATGCGTTGGAAACCAGCTCGCGCAGGAAAATTTCGCGATTGCTGTAGAGCGAATGGATCATCAGCTGCAATAGCTGTTTGACTTCGGCCTGAAAGCCGAGTGTTTCGCGCTCGGCAGAGGTGGCAGTGGTGTTTGCGGACATCATGGGCTCCTGTAAAAAAACACAGTCAGCCACATGGGGATGGCAAGCCCGATTTCAAGTGGGGTTTTTCCATTTCCATTTCATGCCCGCTGGCTGTTGATCCAGCGGATCAGGCTGCTGGCATCCATGGCGCCGGACTGGCGAGCTACTTCCTGGCCATTTTTGAACAAAATCAAGGTCGGAATGCTGCGGATGCCGTAACGCTGGGCGTATTCCGGTTCAGCCTCGGTGTTCAGCTTGGCCAGCCGCAGCTGCGGCTCAAGTTGCGCGGCCGCCTGGGCAAAAGCGGGTGCCATGGCGCGACAGGGACCACACCAGGGAGCCCAGAAATCAACCACCACCGGCAGCTCGCTACGTTCAACCTGAGCCGCAAAGCTGGCCGTGGTCAGCTCGATCGGTTGCCCGGTAAACAAGGCTCCCTTGCAGCGGCCACAGCTGCCGCCCTCGCTTAGGCGTTGATCGGGGACGCGATTGGGCGCATTGCAATGCGGGCAAACGACGATGCGGGCGGGGATGCTCATGCGGGGCTCCAGTCCTTGCAAAGTGATGGAATCGGGAATTCTGCTGCAGTGCGGCCGTGTGATCGTGTGGCCGTGTGACAGTACGTCGGGTCGGAAATGTGATATTTCAAGACCTGACCCCATGATTTTCATGACATTCCCCTTGCCTTATCCGTAGTTTGGTTTCATATTTCAAGGCAGATGTCATTCTGGAGTCTGGTATGGATCATGCAAGTTCTGCAGAGGGCGCGGTGGATGGACATGCCTCGCGGCCGTCGCTCAGCAAGACCGCCGTACATTGCGGTTTGCTGGTGCTGATATTTCTCCTGCTGGGGAAGCTGGCTTTCTGGGTTTCCGTGCAAACGGGGACGCTGAATGCCGTTTTTTACATTAACGCCATTTCGCTGCCTGCGGTATTGGTGCTGGGTTCGCGCGTCTGGTGTGGGGTGCTTGTGGGGCAATGGGTGCTGGCGGTCAGTACCGGGGTCACTCCGGGAACCGGCATGCTGTTTGCACTGAGTAATACGATGGGGGTGCTGGTCAGCGTGCGCATGCTGGGCTTGCTGCGCTTCGACCGGCGCTTGCTGAGCATGCGCGATTATCTGCTGCTGCTTGGGGTCATGGCGCTGCTCATGCAGCCGCTCAGCGCAGCCAGTACCGGGGTGATCATGTGGTGGGATGGGGTGGTCGAGCAGGCTGAAATGGGGCGCAGCCTGTTTTACTGGTGGCTGAATAACCTGATGGGCTCGATCATCATGACCCCGGCGCTGCTGGTGCTCTGGCAGTTGCGTCGGGCAGGGGATCACAATCGACCGCTTTGGCAGTTGTTTGGCACCATTGCGTTGGCCAGTGGTGCGTTGCTGTTGTTGCTGTTGGGGACGTTCAAGAATGAAATCCAGCCGATGCATTTTTTCTCACTGGCGCAGATTTTCCTGATGAGCCTGACCCTGGTGTTCGGTATCCGTGGTGCGGCTTTAGGCGCGCTGGTGATTACGGCACTGGTGCAGGTCTATAGCTTCAGTGGCTACGGCCCGTTTGCGGCGATCGGCAATCTGGAAGAACGGATGCTGTATATCAACACCTTCATTCTGGGGTTGACCACGACGGCTGGCGTGGTGGGTGCGCTCATCAGTGAAAAAACCCTGCACGAGCGGCATCTGGAGCAGCAGGCGTATACCGATCCTTTAACCGGGCTGTTCAATCGTCGTTATTTTTATGAGCAGGCCAGTCGCAAGCTGGTGCAGGTGCAGCGGAGCGGCTATCGGGTGGGGCTGCTGTGGCTGGATGTCGATCACTTCAAGAAAATCAACGACACCTATGGCCACCCTGCGGGAGATGCCGTGCTGCAGAAGCTGGCCAGTCTGTTGCAGGCGCATTTCCGCATGCAGGATCTGAAGGCGCGGATGGGCGGCGAGGAGTTCGCCGTTCTGCTCAGTGATTGCGAGGATTTGCCGCGTGCGGCAGAAAAACTGCTGGAGCTGATCCGCAGTGCGGACGAAACCGGCGGCCGCTTGCCGGCGGTTCGGATCAGCATCGGGGCCAGCATGATGTCCCCCGGCGATCTGACCGTGGATGATGTGATGCGGCGCGCGGATCTGGCACTTTATCAGGCCAAGGAAGGCGGGCGGGATCGTGCTGTGGTGGTGGCTTGATGAAGGTTGAGCAGTCAGCCGCCGCTGACATGCCCGCGCGCGCTGTGCAGTTTTCTGTAGCTGTCGATCAGTCGCTGGTGGCGGTCGAGCCCTTCGAGTTTCATGCTGGTGGGGGGCAGGCCATGGAAACGCACGCGGCCGTCTACTGAGCCGATCACCGCGTCCATGCGCTCGTTGCCGAACATGCGGCGGAAATTGGCGGCGTAGTCGTCGAGTGCCATTTCGTCGTCGAGTACGACTTCCAGCACGACATCCAACGCTTGATAAAACAAGCCGCGTTCGACGGTGTTCTCGTTGTATTGCAGGTAGGTTTGTACCTGTTCGTGCGCCGCTTCGAGCTGGTGCAGGGCGAGGTGGATGAGTAGTTTCAGTTCGAGGAGGGTCAGCTGACCCCAGGCCGTATTTTCGTCAAATTCGATGCCGATCAGCGTGCTGATTTCGGTGTAGTCATCCAGCTCACTGTCTTCCAGGCGTTCCAGCAGGGCGGCCAGGCTGGCGTCGTCGAGGGCATGCAGATTCAGGATGTCGGCACGGAATGACAAGGCCTTGTTGGTGTTGTCCCAGATCAGGTCTTCCAGCGGATAAATTTCGGAATAGCCGGGTACCAGAATACGGCAGGCCACCGCGTTGAAACGACCGCCGAGCTGGTCATACACGGCGATGTAGGCTTCCTTGCCCAGGTCTTGCAGGATGCCAAACAGGGTGGCAGCTTCTTCGGCATTCGAGTTTGCGCCGTGGCCGGAAAAATCCCATTCGACAAAATCGTAATCAGCACGGGTGCTGAAGAACCGCCACGACACCACGCCACTGGAGTCGATGAAGTGTTCGACAAAGTTGTTGGGTTCGGTGACGGCGTTGTGCTCAAAGGTGGGGTGCGGCAGATCGTTCAGCCCTTCAAAGCTGCGTCCTTGCAGCAGTTCGGTGAGGCTGCGTTCCAGTGCCACCTCCAGACTCGGGTGGGCACCGAACGAGGCAAACACGCCGCCGGTGCGCGGGTTCATGAGGGTCACGCACATGACCGGAAACTGGCCGCCCAGCGAGGCATCCTTAACCAATACGGGGAAGCCCTGTTTTTCCAGTTCCTCGATGCCGGCCATCAGGTCGGGGTATTTCGCCAGCACGGCGGGCGGTACATCGGGCAGGGCGAGCTCACCTTCGAGAATTTCACGCTTGACGGCGCGTTCGAAGATTTCCGACAGACATTGCACCTGGGCTTCGGCCAGGGTATTGCCAGCACTCATGCCATTGCTGAGGTACAGGTTGTCGATCAGATTGGTGGGGAAATACACCACAGCGCCGTCTGACTGGCGCACATAGGGCAGCGCGCAGATGCCGCGTTGCGTGTTGCCGGAGTTGGTGTCGTAAAGATGCGAGGCGCGCAATTCACCGTCGGGGTTGTAGATCGGCAGGCAGTATGCATCGAGGATTTCCTTCGGTAGCGCGTCTCCTGCATGTTTCTTGCCCGGCTTGAACCAGCGTTCGTTCGGGTAATGCACGAAGGCGGCGTGGGCGATTTCTTCGCCCCAGAAATTGTCGTTGTAGAAATGATTGCAGTTCATCCGCTCGATGAACTCGCCCAGCGCGGAAGCCAGGGCACTTTCCTTGGTGGCCCCTTTGCCATTGGTGAAGCACATCGGCGAATGGGCATCACGGATATGCAGCGACCAGACATGGGGCACCAGATTACGCCACGAGGCAATTTCGATTTTCATCCCCAGCCCCGCCAGTAGCCCCGACATGTTGGCGATGGTCTGCTCCAGCGGCAGATCCTTGCCGGGGATGCAGGTGCGGGCGGTGGTGTCAGATTGCAGGTGCAGCAAGGCTTGTGCGTCGGCATCCAGGTTGTCGACGGCTTCGATGACGAACCCGGGGCCGGTTTGCACTACTTTTTTTACCGTGCAACGTTCGATGGAGCGCAGGATGCCCTGCCGGTCTTTGGCGGAAATATCCGCCGGCAACTCGACCTGGATCTTGAACGTCTGCTGGTAGCGGTTTTCCGGATCGACGATGTTGTTCTGCGACAGGCGGATGTTCTCGGTCGGAATCCCGCGCGTGTCGCAGTACAGCTTCACGAAGTAAGCCGCACACAAGGCCGACGACGCCAGAAAATAATCGAACGGCCCCGGCGCTGAGCCATCGCCTTTGTAGCGGATCGGCTGATCGGCGATGACCGTGAAGTCGTCGAACTTGGCCTCAAGCCGCAGCTTGTCGAGAAAATTGACTTTGATTTCCATGCGGGAATTCCAGAATGGCGTTTGGCGCGAACGCGATGGGTGCGTGCGGTGTGTGTGGTGTGTGAATGACGGGCTTAGATGGCGCGCGGCGTGGCCGACATCTGGGTCGGATCGGCCAGATCGGCCAGTGCTTCTATCCAGCCAGGGTTTTCGTTCAGGCAGGGGATGTAATGGAATTCCTTGCCGCCTGCATTCAGGAAGGCGTGGCGGTTTTCAAGGGCGATTTCTTCCAGTGTTTCCAGGCAGTCCGCCACAAAACCAGGGCAGATCACATCGACAATACTGCGGCCTTGCCGGGCGTGCTGTTCCAGCGTGGGCTGGGTGTAGGGTTGCAGCCATTCCGCGCGGCCGAAGCGCGACTGGTAGGTGAGTTGCCACTGGTTCTCGTTCAGTCCCAGCGTGCGCGCCAGTTGTTGGGCGGTTTTCTCACATTCTTGCGCGTAGGGGTCGCCGCGTTCAACGCTGCGTTTGGGGATGCCGTGGAAGCTCATGACGAGTAGCCGGTCATCGGCCAGGGCGCGGTTCTGGGTTTGCCAGTGCTTGCGAACACTGGCGGCCAGCGCGGCGATGTAAGCGGGATGTTCCGGATAGCTGTGCTGGGTGTGGATTTCCATGCGCGTATTGTGGCGTGCCTGCCAGTCGGCAATCGCATCCATGACGCTGGCAGTAGTGCTGCCGGCATATTGCGGGTAAAGCGGAATCACGCGAACCTGGGTGATGCCCTGGCGGGCGAATTCGTCGAGGCGTGTGGCGATGGCCGGTGCGCCGTAGCGCATCGCCCAGCTGACTTCGATGTCGCGTTGCCCGCGCAGGCCGAGCAGGCCGCGCAGCAGCTTGGCTTGCTTTTCGGTATGCACCTTGAGCGGTGAGCCTTCCGGTGTCCAGATTTTGGCGTACTTGGCGGCCGACCTGGCCGGGCGGGTGGTGAGGATGATGCCGTGCAGGATCAGCCACCAGGGCAGACGCGGCAGTTCCACGACGCGGCGATCCCAGAGGAATTCAGCCAGGTAGCGGCGCAGCGCGGCGGGGGTGGGCGCATCGGGCGAGCCAAGGTTGACCAGCAGCAGGGCGGTTTTTTGCGGGCGGGTCATGCGTCAGTGGTTTGAGAGTGCGCTGGAGAGCAGTTTGGCGGTGATGTCGACGATGGGAATCATGCGTTCGTAGGCCATGCGGGTGGGGCCGATGACGCCGATCGAGCCGACGACCTCGCCGTCGATTTCATAAGGTGAGGCAATCACGCTGCATTCGTCGAGCGAGGCGATGCCCGATTCGTTGCCGATGAAAATCTGCACCCCTGCGGCACGGTTGCTGGTGTCGAGCAGTTGCATCAGGCTGGTTTTCTGTTCAAACAGGGCGAATAGTTCGCGCAGGCGTTTCATGTCCGAGGAAAGATCGGCCACGTCGAGCAGGTTGCGTTCGCCGGAAATCACATAAGGGGTGTTGCCATCGTTCATGGCTTCGCTGCTGGCGCTGAGTGCGGCATTCATCAGCTCGCCCATGTCGCTGCGGAGTTGCCCCAGTTCGATGTGGATGCGCTCGCGTACTTGAAGGAAATCGAGGCCTATACAGTTCTGGTTGAGATAGTTGGCCGCTTCGACCAGTTCGGCTGCGCTGTAGTTGCGTTGCGGAATCAGGATGCGGTTTTGCACGTCGCCATTTTCGGTGACGATGATGAGCAGGATGCGTTTTTCCGACAGGCTGAGAAATTCGATCTGGCGGATGCGGGGTGTCTGTCGACGCGGTGCCACGACCACGCTGGCAAAATGCGAAAGCTGCGAGAGCAGTTGCGAAGCCTGGCTGATGACGCGTTGCGGCTGGTCGGGAAGGATGGCGCCTTGCAACTCATGGAGTTCGGCGCGCTCCAGTGGTTTGACCGTCAGCAGGGAGTCGACAAACAGCCGGTAGCCGCGCGGGGTGGGCACGCGCCCGGCCGAGGTGTGCGGGCTGGTAATGAAGCCATGTTCCTCAAGATCGGACATGACATTGCGGATGGTGGCGGGCGACAGATCAAGCGGCGAGTGGCGTGACAGCGTGCGTGAGCCGACGGGCTGACCTTCCTCGATATAACGTTCGATCAGGGTTTTGAGCAGGGTTTGGGCGCGCAGGTCGAGCATGAAGGCGATTGTAGTCCGATCAGCTCGATTTCTCGCGTCTGCCGGTACTTGCTGCTTACTGTTCGCCCGGGTTGAACAGGCGCAACATGGCATTGAACGCCGTGGAGCTGTGCTGCGGGTTGTAGCGTTCGAACAGGCGGTTCTGCCGCTCACGTCGTTCGGCGGGCAGGCTGTCGAGGATGTGCTGGCGTTCGCGGGTGATTTCCTGGTGCATCCGTTCCGTGACGAACAGGAAGGGAATCGGTGTGTACAGGCCATCGCGTCCGGGCAGATGGTAACGTGTCGAGAGAGGCAATTCAGACGGCGTGGTTTTTTTCATGGCATGAGCCTTCCGGATAGGCGAGGTGCAGGACAACCCGGCATTTTACTTTGCATTTGGCATTTTGGGGGCATGTGCAATGTGTTGCAGAGTGTTGTATTTTGTATCTTCGTGTGCGGTGTGCAGCGGGGCGGTAGAATTGCGCCTTTCCAGCGAGGCTGTCATTGAGTTTTTCATCGAGGTTGCCATGAATACACATTTTTTCAGGTTTCAGTGGTTTCCCGCGCGTGCGGTGTGGATCGGGCGGATCGGCTGGATGGGACAGATCGGGCAAGTGTTTGCCGGGTTGAGCCTGATGCTGGCCGTCACGACGGTCAGTGCGCTACCACAGGCGGCAGTGAGCACCCCTCCGGCATCCAAAAATGCCGTCGTCAAAAAGTTTGCGACAGATCCGGTGTTGCGTCAGGGGATGACGAAAATTGCATCGCTGCTTGAATCCTTGTCGAATGCAGCGCAAGGGTCGGTGCAGGCATCGACAGCGGCCGGGCTTGCCGGGCAGGTTGAGGCTGAAGTGGCGAATATCATCAAAAACTGCAAGCTCGAACCTCGCGCAGATCATGCGTTGCACGAGATACTGCTGGACATCAACCAATCGGTGCTGCTGCTACGGAACAACAAACCGGGTATCCAGCACAGCGGTCGGCAGGCACTGGCGCAGGCACTGCGTAATTACGCGAGATACTTTGACCATCCGGGCTGGGGCGATCCTCGTTAACCGGCTACCGTGCACCCTTGTTCTGGCAAAACCCACCATGTTCGATAGTCTGTACGCTTTTCTGATTCACTGGGGAACACTCGTCGTCGCCTTGTGGCTGGCCAGTCGATTGTTCACGGGGATCCGTTTCGAGAGCCGTGGTGCGTTGCTGGGCGCGGCATTGCTGCTGGGGTTTGTGAATGCTTTTGTTAAACCGCTGGTGATTTTGCTCACCCTCCCCTTCACCTTGATCACGCTGGGTCTGTTTCTGCTGGTTATCAATGCCCTGATGATCAAACTGGTCGCCGCATTGGTGGGGGGGTTCAAACTTTCCGGGTTCTGGACGGCATTTTTTGCCAGTATTTTCATTTCCCTGTTCAGTTTTGTGGCCAGCTACTTCCTGTCGGGCGGTAGTGTGGCGTTTCAGCCGATTTCTGGCGAAGGCATCTGGGTTTGAACGGCATGACGAATGCGAACGTAACAATTTACGGCATCAAAAACTGCACAACGATGAAGAAAACCTTTGCCTGGTTTGAGGCGCAGGGCATCGATTATGTTTTTCACGATTACAAAAAAGAGGGTGTGCCACAGGCACATCTGCTGCGCTGGTGCGGCACGCCGGGCTGGCAGACGTTGCTCAATACGCGCGGGACGACCTGGCGCAAGCTGTCGGCCGGGCAGCAAGCCATCACGTCCACAGACCAGGCGGTGGCCTTGATGCAGGCGTCTCCCAGCGTGATTCGCCGTCCGTTGATTGAAGTGGTGGGCGAATTGCAGAGCGGCGAATTACTGATTGGCTTTGATCCGCAAAGATGGGCCACACTTTTCAGGCAGACCACGGAGCCGCAGGCATGAGCCAATTCGTACTCCCCACTTCGAGTCAGATCACTCGTTTCTTGTTTGAGGATCTGGATGTTTGTGGTTCTGTCGTGCAACTGACGGAGGCCTGGGTGGGCATGCACCGGGGGCGCGGTTACGCATCGCGCGCGCAGATGTTGCTGGGGGAGATGTCGGTGGTGGCCAGCTTGATGGGAGCCAATCTCAAGACATCCGGGCGGCTGACTTTTCAGGCGCAGGGTGCCGGGCCGATTTCGATGATGGTGGTGGATTGCGAGCGGCTATCCGAGGGTGGCGTGTTGTTGCGCGGGATGGCGCGCTGTGCCGAAACGCCGCATGACCCGGCCGGGCTGGAGGCTCTTCCGCTCGATGAATTGCTGGGGGATGGCACATTGCTGTTCAGCCTGCAAAGCGAAATGACGGACATGCCCTATCAGAGCCAGGTGCCGCTGGCGGGGCACAACATGGCGGAAATCTTTGAGCACTTCATGAGCCAGTCGGCGCAGCAGCCGGCGCGGCTGTGGCTGTTTGCCAATGACACATCGGCGTGTGGTCTTTTTTTGCAAACCCTGCCGCCGCGTGAACGTGAAGAAAACGCCGATGCGGATGGCTGGAACCGGATACAGCAGCTGGCCGCGACGGTGCGTGCCGAGGAGCTGATGT
Organism: Sterolibacterium sp.; assembly: GCA_018061005.1. Classification (GTDB taxonomy): domain Bacteria; phylum Pseudomonadota; class Gammaproteobacteria; order Burkholderiales; family Rhodocyclaceae; genus Sterolibacterium. Next base: position 150,205 of record JAGOVA010000003.1, read on the forward strand.
TGCCGCCCGAGACTTTGTTGCGACGCTTGTTTACCGAAGAAACGTTGCGGGTTTTTGATCCCTGCCCGGTGCGTTATTACTGTCCGCGTGATGAAGACCGGGTGCGAAGCATGCTGGTTTCATTGGGGCGCGACGAGGTGGCCGGGCTGATTGCCGAACATGGTGAAATTCGCATTCATGATGAGATCTGCAATTACGAATACCACTTTGGCCCGGCCGTGCTCGATGAGCTGTTTCCTTCAGCAGGACATACGCTGCATTGAGGTTCTATCGGCTATCGGTTATTAGCTAATGGTTAATGACTAATAGCTGACTTCGACCGTTCCGCCGACGCGGGCGAGGCCGCTGACGATGTGCCCGTTCGCCATCCGCACTTGAACGACCTGGCCGTCTGCGGCGGTATTCAGGGCGCGTCCGTCGCCGCCGGTCACCTGAAAACCGGGGCCGGTGGCCAGTACCTTGACGCTTTGCCCTTGTTGCACGGCAGCCACCTGCCGCAGCATGTCACCGCGCAAGGGTCGCCCCGCAGGCAGTGAGATGGATGCGCTACGACCGATGGCCTGGAAGGGATCCGTCAGCAGGCCATCGGGGAGCGCGGTGAGCTCGCCATGATTACGGCTCAGGTCGGCGGCGCTCACGACTTGTCCTTGAGTCAAGGCGCGCGCCGTGATGAGGTAGTCGCCCTGCACGCGGATGTGTACCGGCACATGAATTTTCCAGCCGCCGTTACCCTCTTCCGACGTGCAGCGCAGTATGACGCTGCTGCTGCCCCAGAGTCGCCCGCCAGACACCAGGTTGACGCTGAATTCCTTGCAGGGGGACAGGTTGTTGCGTGGGTCGAGCGGGGTGACGCTGTAACTCACTTGCCCTGGCAGCCCCTGGGTTTGTATCTTGAGAAAGTCTTCAACCGCTGCGCTGACGGGTCGCGGTTCCTGGTAGGCGTGCACGGTTTGCAGCGACAAACACAGCAACAGCAGCAGGCTCGTCCATTGCAGGGGCAGGGCACGCATGGCAGGCTCCTTTAACGTGAAACAACAAAAATCGGCGACAGGTTGCAGCGCAGAGTGTGGCGAGTGTAATAAGTACGATGCGCCAGGGCGGGTTTCATTCGGGTTGGCGGGCGTTGGCGGCCATGAGCGTGATTTCAAACCGCCACGGGGGCGGCAATGTGTGGTTGGGGCTGGTAATCCAGCAGGGTGAAGTCTTCGTAGCGGAAGGCGAAGATGTCTTGCACTGCCGGGTTGAGTTGCATGATGGGTAGCGCACCGGGCGTGCGTGTCAGCTGTAGACGCGCTTGATCAAGGTGGTTGGTGTAGAGGTGCGCGTCGCCCAGCGTGTGCACGAAGTCGCCCGGGCGGTAACCGCAAACTTGCGCCAGCATCAGGGTGAACAGGGCGTAGGAAGCAATGTTGAACGGCACTCCCAGGAAAATGTCGGCACTGCGCTGATAGAGCTGGCAGGACAGGCGACCTTCTGCGACATAAAATTGAAACAGGGCATGGCAGGGCGGCAGTTTCATTTTGGGCACGTCGCCGGGGTTCCATGCGCTGACGATGTGACGGCGGGAGTCCGGATTGTTTTTCAGACCGTCGACGAGTTCGGTAATCTGGTCTATCTCGCGGCCATCGGCCGCCTGCCAGTGCCGCCATTGTTTGCCGTACACCGGGCCCAGTTCGCCCTGGGCATCGGCCCAGTCGTCCCAGATGGATACGCCGTTGTCCTTGAGGTAACGGATATTGGTCGCACCCTGCAGGAACCACAGCAGCTCGTGAATGATCGAGCGGGTGTGCAGTTTTTTGGTGGTCAGCAGCGGGAAGCCCTGAGCCAGATCGAAACGCATCTGCCAGCCAATAACCGAGCGGGTTCCCGTGCCAGTACGGTCGCTTTTGGGATGGCCGTGTTCGG
>JAGOVA010000015.1:0-5983 GCA_018061005.1 Sterolibacterium sp.
TGATGCCATCGACATCCTGGCCTTCTCCGTTCCACAGCGCTTCAGAGATATACTTGGCAGTCTTGCCAGAGATGGTGTGATCGGCAATCCGTTGCGCCAGCCGCGCCAGCTGCGCCGGGGGCACGGGTGCCGCGCTGATGTCGCGGTCTTCCCTGTTGAGCCGTGCCGCCAGCTCACCCATGACCCAGTTGGCACACAGCTTGGCATGGCTCTGGCCCGCACTGGCCACCGCCGACTCGAAGTATTGCGCCAGCGCCTGCGCGGCGGTCAAAGTGGTGGCATCGTAAGCTGACAAGCCGTAGTCGCGCTCGAACCGCTGTTTCATCGCGGTCGGCAATTCCGGCAGGGCGACGCGGGTGCGGGCGATCCAGTCGGCAGCAATTTCTAGTGGCAGCAGATCGGGGTCGGGAAAATAGCGGTAATCCTGTGCGTCTTCCTTGCTCCGCATGGCGCGCGTCTCGCCCGTATCCGGGTCAAACAAGACGGTGGCCTGCTGGATCTTGCCGCCATCTTCCATGGTTTCGATCTGCCAGCGAATTTCGTAATCAATGGCCTGCTGCAGGAAGCGGAAAGAATTGAGGTTCTTGATTTCACGCCGCGTCCCCAGCGGCGCACCCGGGCGACGCACCGAGACGTTGGCATCGCAGCGGAAAGAGCCTTCCTGCATGTTGCCATCGCAAATACCGATCCACATGACAAGCGAATGGAGCGCCTTGGCATATGCCACCGCCTCGGCGGAAGAACACATATCCGGTTCGGTGACGATTTCCAGAAGCGGGGTTCCCGCACGGTTCAGGTCGATCCCCGATAGCCCCTGAAAATCTTCATGCAACGACTTGCCCGCATCTTCTTCCAGATGCGCGCGCGTCAGTTGCACGGTTTTTTCATAGGCCTTGTCGCCCTGCCCCACTTGCAAGGTGAGCGTGCCGCCACAAACCACTGGCAACTCAAACTGGCTGATCTGATAACCCTTGGGCAGATCGGGATAAAAATAATTTTTACGCGCAAACACCGAACGCGGCGCGATGGTCGCGTCGATTGCCAGGCCGAAACGGATGGCGCATTCAACGGCGGCCTTGTTGAGCACGGGCAGCACGCCCGGCAAGGCCAGATCCACCGCACACGCCTGGGCGTTGGGTGCGGCGCCAAACGCAGTGGACGCGCCGGAGAATATCTTCGATTGTGTTTGCAGCTGGACGTGTGTTTCCAGACCGATGACCACTTCCCAGCTCATTTGAATTCCTTTGGCATACGGGCGTGCCAGTCGGTCGCCTGCTGGTATTGATGCGCGGCATTCAGCATGCGTGCCTCGTCGAAATAATTGCCAATCAGCTGCAGCCCGACGGGGAGCGGCTGATCATGATCGCCTGCCGCGGCAAAACCACAGGGCAGCGACATGCCGGGCAACCCGGCCAGATTGGTTGAAATGGTGTAGATGTCAGACAGATACATCTGCACCGGATCCTTGCTCTTCGCACCAAAGGGAAAAGCCACCCCCGGCGTGGTCGGCCCGGCGATGAGATCGCAATGCCTGAAAGCTTCCTCAAAATCGCGGGCGATCAGGCGGCGGATTTTCTGTGCCTGCAGGTAATAGGCATCGTAGTAGCCATGCGACAGCACATACGCACCAATCAGGATGCGGCGCTTGACCTCCGCACCAAAACCCTCGGCGCGGGATTTGGCGTACATGTCGTTAAGATCGCTGTATTCGGCGGCGCGATGGCCATACCGCACACCATCAAAACGGCTCAGATTGGAGCTGGCTTCAGCTGGTGCCAGCACATAGTAAGCAGGCACTGACAACCCGGTATTAGGCAGGCTGACCTCCACCGTGATGGCACCCAGTTTGCGATATTCATCGAGTGCCGCTTCCAGGGTGGCACGCACGCCGTCGTCCATGCCGGCTGCAAAAAACTCGCGCGGCAGACCGATGCGTAAGCCCTGCAGGGGTTTATCCAGATCGCGCGTGTAATCCTCGACCGGGCGATCCAGTGAGGTCGAATCGCGTGTATCGAACCCCGCCATGCCGCCCAGCAGCCAGGCGCAGTCTTCCGCCGAACGCCCCATCGGGCCAGCCTGATCGAGCGACGAGGCAAAGGCAATCATGCCGTAACGCGAGACCACACCGTAGGTCGGCTTGAGCCCGGTCAGGCCGCACAACGCCGCAGGCTGACGGATCGAGCCGCCCGTATCCGTCCCTGTGGCAACCGGCGCCAGCCGCGCCGCGACTGCCGCCGCCGAGCCACCCGAGGAGCCACCCGGCACACAGCGCGGATCCCAGGGGTTTTTCACCACGCCGTAATACGAAGTCTCATTCGACGAGCCCATGGCGAACTCGTCCATGTTGCACTTGCCCAGCGTCACCATCCCGGCACGATTGAGACACTCGACGACATGCGCGTCGTAAGGGCTGACAAAGTTGGACAGCATTTTTGACGCGCAGGTGGTCAGCCAGCCTTCAGTGCAAAAAATATCCTTGTGCGCCAGCGGAATCCCGGTCAGTGCCCCGGCTTGCCCTGCGGCGATACGCGCATCGGCGGCACGCGCCTGTGTCAGGCTGCGCTCAGGATTCACCGTAATGTAAGCATTGAGCAGCGGGTTATGCTGCGCAATGCGGTCAAGATACAGTTGCGTCAGTTCAACACTGGAAATCTGTTTTGTCGCCAGTGACTGCGCCAGTTGTTTCAAGGATGCCTGGATCATGTTGTCGGGGGTGCGCCATGCACAGGCCACGCGAGCCGCCGCACACCGCCCCCTCACTCCTAATTATTGACTTAAAACTTAAAACCTAAAACCTGACCATTCGCTATTCAATCACCTTGGGCACGAGATACAGCCCGGCTTCGACTTCCGGGGCTATCGCCTGATAAGCGCTGCGGCGATCGGTTTCGGTCACCCGGTCCTCACGCAGACGCTGCGAAGTGTTGCCGCCCGTGGCCGCATGCGCCATCGGCTCGATACCGCTGGTATCGACCGCCTGCAGCTGCTCGATCAGCCCCAGAATAGCGTTGAGCCGCTCGCCGGTTTGCGCAGTTTCGGTCGGCGAAAGTTCAATACGAGCCAGACGCGCAATGCGCGTCACCTGTTCGGGATTCAATGACATACGGACGTTGAAAGACTTAATTTACCAAGCCTGATAGGGTATCATAAGCGACTTTGCCCACGAAGCCCTCCAGAGGGTTTTCCGGGAAAATCTTGCAGCACCGGCTCTCTGCTTTACCCCATTACAAATTTTATTGCTCCGCCGGCACCTCCGTGCCCGGCGGAATTTTTGTTGATCGCTGATCGGACGCATTGTGTTCAATTTTCTACGCTCGTATTTCTCCAATGACTTGGCCATCGATCTGGGTACGGCCAACACCCTGATCTATGTTCGCAGCCAGGGCATCGTCCTGAACGAACCCTCGGTGGTCGCCATTCGCACCGAAGGCGGGCCGAATGCCAAAAAGACCATCCAGGCGGTCGGCAAAAAAGCCAAAGAAATGATCGGCCGCACCCCCGGCAGCATCACCGCCATCCGACCGATGAAAGACGGCGTGATTGCCGACTTCACCGTCACCGAGCAGATGCTCAAGCAGTTCATCAAACAGGTGCACGATTCGCGCATGTTCTCGCCCTCTCCGCGCATCATCATCTGCGTGCCGTGTGGCTCAACCCAGGTCGAACGCCGCGCCATCCGTGAATCCGCACTGGGTGCCGGAGCGAGCCACGTCTACCTGATCGAGGAACCAATGGCAGCCGCCATCGGCGCGGGCATGCCGGTATCCGATGCCACCGGCTCCATGGTGGTGGATATCGGCGGCGGCACCACCGAAGTCGGCGTCATCTCGCTAGGCGGCATGGTCTATGCAGGCAGTGTGCGTGTCGGCGGCGACCGCTTTGATGACGCCATCATCAACTACATCCGCCGCAATTACGGCATGCTGATTGGTGAAACCACCGCCGAGATGATCAAGAAGGAAATCGGCTCGGCCTTTCCCGGCTCCGAAGTCAAGGAAATGGAAGTCAAAGGGCGCAACCTGTCTGAAGGTATCCCACGCAGCTTCACCATTTCATCCAACGAAATTCTCGAAGCCCTCACCGATCCGCTCAACTCCATCGTGTCCGCCGTCAAGTCGGCACTTGAGCAAACCCCTCCGGAACTAGGCGCTGACATTGCCGAACGCGGTATGGTGCTGACCGGTGGTGGTGCGTTGCTGCGCGATCTCGATCGCCTGCTGATGGAAGAAACCGGCCTGCCCGTCATCGTCGCCGACGACCCACTGACTTGCGTGGTACGCGGCTCGGGCATGGCACTGGAAAAAATGGATCATCTGGGTAGCATATTTGCCAATGAGTGAGGCATGAAAGGTGAGGCGTGAGTGGGCATCGCAGCAGATTGACCCTCTTCGTTTGCTTCGCTCGCCTCTTTCACCCCGCGCCTGCTGTTCTGCCTCAACATTCACCCCCCTCCTGAGCGTCGCCGTCGTGGTCATTGCCCACGCGCCGACGCCCCACCGCTCACCCTCCACTCCCCACCGCATCAATGGCCGTCGTTGATCGTCCGCCACCGCCGTTTTTCAATCGTGGCCCCGCTCCACTGGTGCGGCTGCTGTTCTACGTCTGTCTGTCGCTGGCCTTGCTGGTCCTCGACCTGCGCTTTCACATGCTTGAATGGATGCGCCAGGGTGTCGGCACTGCGGCCTACCCGCTGCAACTGCTGGCCTATGCGCCCGTCGAAGGGATCGAGCAGGGAAGCGGCTATCTGGCCAGCGTGGTCAAACTTCAGCAAGACAATCTTCATCTGCGTGAAAAGCAGTTGGGCACTGCCAACCTGCTCTTGCGCCAGGAGCACCTCGAACTCGAAAACGAACGTCTGCGCGCCCTGCTCGACATGCAGCAGCGTCAGCCATTGTCCGGGGTCGTCGCTGAAATCCTCTATGCCGCACGCGACCCGTTTTCGCGGCGGGTCATCATCAATCGCGGCTCGCAACAAGATGTCGCCGCCGGGCAGGTGGTGGTTGATGAACGGGGCGTCATCGGCCAGATCACCCGGGTATATCCGATGCTCGCGGAAGTCACGCTGATTACCGACAAGGATCAGGCCGTCCCCGTGCAGATCGTCCGTAACGGCTTACGCGCCGTGCTGTTTGGCAGCGGCGATGGCAATCTCGAATTGCGTTTTCTGGCCGCCAATGCCGACGTCCAGATGGGCGACCAACTGGTGACCTCCGGGCTCGATGGCCTGTATCTGCCCGGCCTGCCAGTCGCCACGGTCAAGCAGGTCAACCGCGACACCACCTACGCATTTGCCCGCATACACTGCGAGCCCGTCGCCGGCGTCGAGCGCCATGGCATGGCACTGATCCTGGGACGCCGCGAAGCCCCGCCGCCGCCACCGCAGGAAGCGGAAGAACAAGAAAAGCCGATGAAATCCCGAAAAGGCCGTCGTTAATGCAGATATCCCACGTTTCCGACCGCATCCTGCGCCCGGTGCGTGGCTGGTTCATTGCGGCCACGTTGTTGCTGGCACTCCTGCTCAACATGGTCCCGCTCGCCGGATTGCCGGGCGTCCCCGATTTTGTCGCACTGGTACTGGCGTTCTGGTGCCTGCGTGAACCACTCAAAATCGGCATGGGGATAGCTTTCTTGCTGGGGCTGGGCATGGACATTGCCGATGCCAGCATTATCGGCCAGCACACCATGGCCTATGTCCTGCTGGCCTATGCCGCCAACAGCCTGTCACGCCGCATTCTCTGGTTTCCCCTGCTGCAGCAAGCACTGCAGATTTTCCCCCTGCTGCTCCTGGCTCAAGCCGTCATGCTGGCTATCCGGCTGGTGACCGGTGCGTCATTCCCCGGCCTCTCCTATTTCCTGGGGTGCATCATCGCCACGCTACTCTGGTATCCGCTGACCTATCTGCTGCTGCTGCCGCAATATCAGCCGGAGGACAAGGACGAGAACCGGCCGATATGAACGCCCGCTCCCCCCAGCCCCCTCTCAC
>JAGOVA010000015.1:6083-53636 GCA_018061005.1 Sterolibacterium sp.
GAGGGGGAGACCACTTCCTCGCTGCGCTCGTTTATTACGCGCCGCTTCGTTGCAAAATCCGCGCGGGTTGCGCCGTCGGCGCGGCTCGCCTTGCCTTGAGACGGCTCGGCGGCAAGGCTGCAGCGGTAACGCACCAAGCTTCGCCCGCTCCCCCCAGCCCCCTCTCACGAGGGGGAGACCACTTCCTCGCTGCGCTCGTTTATTACGCGCCGCTTCGTTGCAAAATCCGCGCGGGTTGCGCCGTCGGCGCGGCTCGCCTTGCCTTGAGACGGCTCGGCGGCAAGGCTGCAGCGGTGACGCACCAAGCTTCGCCCGCTCCCCCCAGCCCCCTCTCTCGAGGGGGAGACCACTTCCTCGCTGCGCTCGTTTATTACGCGCCGCTTCGTTGCAAAGTCCGTGCGGGTTGCGCCGTCGGCGCGACTCGCCTTGCCTTGAGACGGCTCGGCGGCAAGCCTGCAGCAGTAACGCACCAAGCTTCGCCCGCTCCCCCCAGCCCCCTCTCTCGAGGGGGAGACCACTTCCTCGCTGCGCTCGTTTATTACGCACCGCTTCGTTGCAAAATCCGCGCGGGTTGCGCCGTCAGGGTACGCAGAATGCTCCCTCCCCTTCAAGGGGAGGGCTGGGGCGGGGATGGGTCTGTCATGACCGCCATCTCGCAAAAATCATAAAACATCCACATCCCGCCTCATCCTCCGCCCACACTGCCTAACCCATCACCGTCATCACCATCTTCACCGTGGAATTCAAGAATCCAGAACAAGAAATTCAACGTTACCGGCGACGTCTGCTGGTCGCGCTGGGGTTTGTGTTGCTGGCATTTACACTGCTGTTTGCGCGCTTCTTCTGGCTGCAAGTGGTGCAACATGATTACTACCAGACGCGTGCTGAAGACAACCGGATTTCTCTGGTGCCGATCCTGCCCAACCGGGGGCTGATCCTGGATCGTAACGGAGTCATCCTGGCGCGCAATTATTCGGCGTATACGCTGGAAATCACCCCGTCGCGCGTGGCTGACCTCGATGCGACGATCAATGGTTTAGCGCAACTCATTGAAGTTCGCGCCAAGGATCGCAAACGATTTCGCAAGCTGCTGGAAGAAAGCCGGAATTTTGAATCCCTGCCGATTCGCACCCGGCTGACCGACGAGGAAGTTGCGCGCTTTATCGCTCACCGCTACCGTTTTCCCGGCGTGGATATCAAGGCACGCCTGTTCCGCCAATATCCTTATGAAACCTCGGCGTCCCATCTGCTGGGTTATATCGGCCGGATCAATGACCGCGACATCAAGCGTATCGAAGACAAGGATCAGGAAGACAACTATCGCGGCACCGACCATATCGGCAAGAGTGGTCTGGAACAAAACTACGAGTTCGAACTGCACGGGCAGGCCGGCTTCGAGCAGATGGAAGTCGATGCGGGCGGACGTGCCGTGCGCGTGCTGTCGCGCATCCCGCCGGTGGCCGGCAACAACCTTACGCTGACCGTCGATGCCAAACTGCAGGAAGTGGCCGAACAGGCTTTCGGCGATCGACGTGGCGCGCTGGTCGCCATCGAACCCTCGACCGGCGGCATCCTCGCGCTGGTCTCACGCCCGGGCTATGATCCCAACCTGTTTGTCGATGGCATTGACACCCAGAGCTGGGATGAACTGAACACCTCGCTCGACAAACCCATGATCAATCGCTCGATCAACGGGGCCTACCCGCCCGGCTCGACCTTCAAGCCGTTCATGGCACTGGCCGCGCTGGAGACAGGCAAACGCACCCCGCATCAAACCATCGTCGACCCAGGCTATTACCACTTTGGCGGCCATCAGTTTCGCGACGATAAAAAGGGCGGGCATGGCACGGTGGACATGTACAAATCCATCGTCGCCTCCTGCGACACCTATTACTACATGCTGGCTAATGACCTCGGCATTGATGGCATCGCCAGTTTCATGGCGCCCTTCGGTTTTGGCACACCCACCGGCATCGACATCGAAGGCGAATCTGCGGGAGTGCTGCCTTCGCCTGCCTGGAAGAAAAAGCGTTTCCGCAAGCCCGAGCAACAACGCTGGTATGCCGGTGAAACCATCAGCATCGGCATCGGCCAGGGTTACAACACCTATACGCCGATCCAGCTGGCGCAGGCCACGGCCGCACTGGCCAACAACGGCACCCTGTTCCGGCCACATCTGGTCAAATACATCACCGATGCCCGCAGCGGCTCGATGAAACCGATCGAACCCTACCCCTTGCGCCGGATTCCACTGCGCCAGGAAAACATCGACGTGATCAAGCAGGCCATGGTCGGCGTGAACAAGGAAGGCACGGCGGCGCGTGCTTTTGCCGGCGCGGAGTATGTTTCCGCAGGAAAAACCGGCACCGCGCAGGTATTCAGCCTGAAAGGAGAAAAATACACGGAGCACAAGGTGCATGAACGTCTGCGCGATCACGCCCTGTTCATTGCTTTCGCGCCCGCAGATCAACCGAAAATTGCCCTGGCAGTACTGGTCGAAAATGGCGGCTTCGGCGCACAGGCCGCCGCACCGATTGCCCGGCAGGTGCTGGACTACTACCTGCTGGGTAAAACACCCCAAGGCCCCGCGCCCACAGATGAATCCGCAGGGGCTCACGAAGCGGAAGCAGCGGCGGAGACGCACTGATGGAACTGAAACTCAAAGCGCGCTGGCACTGGCTGATTGCACCCATCGACGGCCCACTGATGCTGTTCTTCGCCGTGCTGCTGGCGTGCGCCCTGCTGGTCATCGGCAGCGCGTCGCCGGAGCGCATCGGCGCACAACTGATGAACACCCTGGTGGCACTGGTCGTCATGCGGATCGGTGCAGAATTTCCACCGCAACGCTTGTTGCGCTATGCCTTGCCGATATTCATTTTAGGCGTACTGCTATTACTGGGGGTCGCCTTGTTTGGCGACATTTCCAAAGGCGCGCGCCGCTGGCTCAACCTCGGCTTCATGCGGATCCAGCCCTCCGAGCTGATGAAGATCGCCATGCCGCTGATGCTGGCCTGGTATTTCCAGAAACACGAAGCCCAGCACCGCCTGCGCGATTACGGCGTGGCCGCCTTGATCCTGCTGGTTCCGGTCGGCCTGATTGCACGCCAGCCCGACCTGGGCACCGCGATCCTGGTTTTTGCAGCGGGTTTTTACGTCATTTTCCTGGCGGGTCTGCCCTGGCTGGTGATCGGCGGGCTCGTCACCGCAGCGGTGGCCGCAGCCCCCCTGGCCTGGACCTATGTGCTACACGACTACCAGCGTCACCGTGTCATGACCCTGTTCGACCCGGAGGCGGATCCCCTGGGCAAAGGCTTCCACATTATTCAATCGACCATCGCCATTGGTTCTGGCGGCGTACTCGGCAAAGGCTGGGGGCAAGGCACCCAGGCACAGCTTGAGTTCATTCCTGAACGGCATACCGATTTCATTTTTGCCGTATTTTCCGAAGAATTCGGCCTGCTCGGCAACGCGCTGCTGCTGGTGCTCTACGCATTTCTGGTGGGTCGCTGCATGATGATTGCCGCCAACGCGCCCACGCTATTCACCCGTCTGCTGGCCGGCAGCATCACCATGATCTTCTTCACCTATGCCTTCGTGAATATGGGCATGGTCAGCGGCATCCTGCCGGTGGTTGGCGTGCCACTGCCTTTTGTCAGCTATGGCGGCACGGCACTGGTTACGCTCTCGTTTGGCATTGGCATCCTGATGAGCGTGCAGAAAAACCGCATGCTGCTGCAAAAGTGACACCCGCAATGCCCCTCCTCCCCTTCAGGCAGCCCGCTTTACCAACCTTCTGGGTACTGACATCGGTGCTGGGGTTGGCCGCCTGCGGGGGGTTGCCACAACACCCGGCTATCAACCGCACCCCGCAGGCCGATAGCGGTATCGCCCGCCCGCCAGCGTCCACACCCTCCCCAGCCAAACCCGTGACAGCCCCCACCTCCCGACGAGGGGGTGGCTACTACCTGGATGATGGCCCAGGCGAAGAAACGCCTTCTCCCGAGCGACTCGCCGCCATCGCCGATGCCGTGCCGAAATACGAACCTTTGCACCGCTTCGCCAACCGCCCCTACAGCGTATTCAACCGCGAATATGTGCCGCTGGCCGCAGCCGGAACCTACAAGGCGCAGGGCATCGGCAGCTGGTACGGGCGCAAGTTTCACGGCCAGCGCACCTCGAATGGCGAGGTGTACGACATGTTCGCCATGACGGCGGCGCACCCAACCTTGCCACTGCCCAGCTACGCGCGCGTCACCAATCCGGCCAATGGCAAATCGGTGGTGGTGCGCGTCAATGATCGCGGCCCATTTCATTCCGGGCGCATCATCGACCTGTCCTATGTCGCCGCCTGGAAGCTGGGTTATGTCGGCAATGGCAGCACCTTGCTGGCGGTGGAAAGCCTGTCAGCCGACGCGGCCACTTCGATGCTGCCGGCCACTTCGACGCAGCCGACCACGCCGACGCTGGCGGCCATCGAACCGGCTCGCGGCGATCCGCTGGGCGAGCTGATCCAGCGGGTCGATCAGCAGACGCTGCCGCCCGTCGCACAGACCGCCGGGGTACTCCCTGAAGTGAAAGAGTCGCGTGGCATATTTTTGCAACTGGGTGCATTTGGCAATCCAGAGAATGCCGAAAGCTTCAAAGCCCATCTGGGGCGTGAGCTTACTGTTTCTGGCGCAGGGAATGCGGAAGAGAACGTCGACCTGAGCAGCAAACTGCGGGTGCAATCACGCGCCGGCCTGTATCGCGTCCAGCTCGGTCCCTGGCCAGACCCGCCTGCCGCACAACGCGCCGCCGAACGGCTGCGCGAGATGTTCGACATCAAACCGATGATGGTGCGCCAGTAAGCGCAGCCCACTCAGCCATCGACACGGCTGGCCGGAAAACGCGCCGTAAACCGGCTGCCCTTGCCCAGCTCGCTCTGGATATCGAGCTGCGCCTGATGTCGTCCCAGCACATGTTTGACGATGGCCAGACCCAGCCCCGTGCCACCGGCCTCGCGAGAACGGCCACGATCCACACGATAAAACCGTTCCGTCAAACGCGGCAGATGCTGCGCCTCGATGCCCGGCCCCGTGTCCTGCACGGCAAACGTAGCCCCCTGTGCAGAAATCCGCCAGATCAGGGTAATGCTGCCGCCCGCCGGGGTATAGCGCACGGCATTGCTCATCAGGTTACCCAGCGCGCTGGCCAGTTCATGCGCTGAACCGCGCAGGTTACCGGTGGCACTCTCCCGGTTGAGCCGCAGGGTATGCCGCCCGCCAGAAAGTGCCTGGGCATCGTGAAAAAGCTGGTCGATCAGGCGGTTCATGTCGACCACTTCATTTTCAGGCGGCGGCGACGATTCGAGCGTCGACAAGGTGAGCAAATCCTGCACGATGGACTGCATGCGTTGCGACTGCTCACTCATCAAGGCCAGATACCGTTGGCGGTCATCGGCCGGAATATCGAGTTCCTGCAGGGTTTCGAGAAAACCCGAAAGAATGGTGAGAGGGGTTCGCAATTCGTGCGAAACATTCGCCACGAAATCGCGGCGCATCCGTTCGATCCGATGCGCCTGGGTGACATCCTTGACCTGCAGGAGCCGATGATGTTCGGCATACGGAATGACATGCAGGGCATACAACTGATCCCGCGGGCGTTCCGCACGCAGCACCAGGGGCTGGGTGAAATCGGCCATCTCAAGGTAGGCCGAGAATTCTGGCTGACGGACCAGGTTGAGAATGGACTGGCCACGATCACTGCCCAGTCGCAAGCCGAGCTGGTTTTCCGCCGTGACGTTACAGAACATGATGCGGTTGCCATCATCGAGCATCACGATGCCGTCTGTCAGAGCCTGTGCGGCATCGCGCAACAGGGTGATGTTCTGGTCGCGCTGCGCGATCTGCTGGCGCAAGTCTTTTTCGTGACGATACAGTCGACCAAACAGCTCATCCCAGCCCCCTTCGGCTTCCATATCGGGGTCAACCGAGGGATTTCTGCTCCAGCGATCCAGCCGTGCGAAATACCTGAAGTGATCCAGTTGCTGCAGCAGCAGGCCGACGCAGAACACCGCCCAGCCGTAGCCTGGCTGCGACCACCAGCCCACCAGCAGGGCGGGTGCTGCGGCGAGCAAGGTCAGCAGCAGGGTGCGCCCTAACAAAGCCATCAAGGTGCTCAATGAACGCTCCCGCTCATCCTGCGCGAAAACGGTAACCCGTTCCCCGCACGGTTTCGACACGCTCATGCTGGCCCGAAGGCTCCAGCGCAACCCGCAGACGGCGCACATGAACATCGACGGTGCGCTCTTCGATGAAGACGTGATCGCCCCAGACTTCATCGAGCAGTTGCGCCCGGCTATACACCCGCTCGGGATGGGTCATGAAAAAACGCAACAGCCGAAATTCGGTCGGACCCAGCTCCAGCGACTGGCCATGCGCCTGCACCTGATGCGTGGCCGGGTTCAGCGTAAGCCCCGCCGATTCGAGCGCGTCATCGGCCACATGCGGCGCGCGACGGCGCAACAGGGCGCGTATCCGCGCAATCAGCTCGCGGGGTGAAAAGGGCTTGGTCATGTAATCATCCGCACCCACATCCAGCCCCTGCACCTTGTCTTCCTCATGCACCCGCGCCGTGAGCAGAATGATCGGCAGCGCGCGGGTACGCTCATCCGCCCGCAAGCGGCGCGCCAGCTCCAGCCCGGACTGTGCGGGCAGCATCCAGTCGAGAATCAGCAGATCGGGCAGCGCGGCATCAATCACCGCCCGCCCGGCCTCGGCACTATCTGCACACTGCACCTGAAAACCGGCATGCCGCAGATTGACGGCGATCAGTTCCTGGATGCCCGGCTCGTCCTCGACGACCAGTATCGATGCCATCACGCGCTGTGCTCCTTGAGATGACGGATGTCGCGTCCATCAACGATATACACCACCTGCTCCGCCACATTTTTCGCATGATCGCCGATACGCTCGATGGCACGGGCAATCGACAGGATTTCGATCGACACCCCGATGGCGCGCGGGTCTTCCATCATGTGGGTGATCAACTGGCGGATGATGGCTTTGAATTCAATATCCACATTGCCATCGGCCTTGATGACCTCATGCGCCAGCGACGTGTCGAGGCGGGCAAAGGCATCCAGCGCCTCGCGTACCAGCAGCAGTGCAGCCTCGGCCAGATGGCGGACGTTGACGCTGGACTGGGTGGGATGATGCCCGCCCGAGTGGATGCGGCGTACCGCCTTGGCCACTTTCTTGGCTTCATCACCAATCCGTTCGAGATCGGTCACCATCTTGCTGACCCCCAGCACCAGCCGCAGATCCGAGGCGGTGGGCTGACGGCGGGCGATCAGATGAGCGCAATCATCGTCGATGATTTTCTCCAGCGCGTTGATGGCACGGTCGCCCATGACAATTTCATTGACGCTGACCGGGCTGCCGGCGTCATAAGCCTCCAGTGCGGCCGCCACCTGGGTTTCCACCATGCCGCCCATGTGCAGCACCTGGGTACGCAAATGATCGAGCTCGGCATCGAAACGGCTGGAAAGATGCTGGTTTTCATTCATGTCGATATCTCCGGAAACTAGCCCATGCGGCCGGTAATGTAATCTTCAGTGCGCTTGTCGCCTGGCTTGAGGAAGAGCTCATCGGTCTTGCCGAATTCAATCATTTCACCCAGATACATGTAAGCGGTGTAATCGGAAACCCGTGCGGCCTGCTGCATGTTGTGGGTCACGATCAGGATGGCGACGCGATGTTTCAACTCATGCACCAGTTCTTCGATTGCCCCGGTCGCGATCGGGTCGAGCGCCGAGGTTGGCTCGTCGAACAGCAACAGTTCCGGATCGGTGGCCAGCGCGCGGGCGATGCACAGCCGCTGTTGCTGGCCGCCGGAAAGATGGCTGGCCTGATCGTGCAGACGATCCTTGACCTCGTTCCACAAGGCCGCATCTTTCAACGCCTGTTCGATCTTGTCATCCAGTCGCCGCCGGTTGCTTTCGCCACGAATCCGCAGGCCATACGCCACATTTTCGTAAATCGACTTGGGAAACGGATTGGGTTTCTGGAACACCATGCCGATCCGCATCCGCACTTCGATCGGATCTACTTCGGCTGCGAGCAGGTTGGTGTCATCCGGATACAGACGGATTTCGCCTTCGTAACGGTTGCCGGAATAAAGATCGTGCATCCGGTTAAAGCTGCGTAGAAAGGTGGACTTGCCACACCCGGAAGGCCCGATCAGCGCGGTGACGCAACGGTCATGGATCGGCATGTTGATCTGTTTGAGTGCCTGCATCGCGCCGTAATAAAAGCTCAGGTCACGCGCTTGCGCCTTCAGCGGCAAAGAGGACAAGGGAGACGTAGTGGACTGGGCGGGCAGGGGGGTTGCATCCGTCATCGTGTGCCTGTTCAAAAAAGTGCTTACCATTTGATGTTCTTCCTCAATCGGTGACGCAGCCAGATGGCCAGCCCGTTCATGGACAGCACCATGATCATCAGGATGAATCCGGCGGCGGCGGCATTGGCTTCAAACGCGGGGTCAGGACGCGATGTCCAGTTGAAAATCTGGATCGGCATGACCGTGAAGGGGGATTGCAGCCATTCAAATAATCCGGCACTCCCTCCCGGGCTTATTTCACTGAACGGCAGGGGCGGCAGGAAGGCGATGAACGTCAGCGCGCCGATGGTGATGATGGGCGCGGTTTCACCAATCGCGCGCGCCAGGCCAATGATGATGCCGGTCAGGATGCCGGGCAGCGAATACGGCAGGATGTGGTAACGGCAGGTCTGCCAGCGCGTCGCACCGAGCGCCATCGAGCCTTCACGAATCTGCGGCGGAATGGTGCGGATCGCTTCGCGGGTGGTGACGATGACGATCGGCAGTATCAGCAATGCCAAAGTCAGCCCGGCCGTCAGGATGCTCTGCCCCAGACCAAAGGCATACACAAACACACCCAGCGACAGCAGGCCGTAAATGATGGAAGGCACGGCCGCCAGATTGGTAATGTTGATTTCGATGAGCGTCGTCACCCAGTTGCGTTTCGCATATTCTTCCAGATACAACCCGGCCGCCACCCCCAGTGGCACAGCGGCGCAGGCGGTCACCAGCATCACCAGCAGCGAACCCACCCAGGCCGCCAGGATGCCGGCATGGGCGGCACGGCGTGAGGCGTAACTCATGAAGAAATCGAGCGTCAGCCGGTCCGCGCCGCGCATGACCATATCCGTGACGAGCAGGAAGATCACCAGCAGCGCCAGCGACAGGCACAGCACGCCCGCGACCTGAAACAGCCGGTCTTTCCGCTTGCCCCGGGCGATGACGGCACGCAAGGCGGCCGGATTTCGTGCTGGCGATGTTGTGGCGGATGAGGATACATTCATGTCATTCACTTTCGCGGAAGCGGCGACGCAGCCAGATGCCGATGATGTTGAAACAGAGGGTCAACAACAGCAGCGACAAGCCGGCAGCAAAGATGGTCTGATAGCCGAGCGAGCCGTGCGGCAGATCGCCCAGGGCCACTTGCACAATGTAGGAAGTAATGGTCGCTGCGGGTTCCAGCGGGTTCCAGGTCAGATTCGGCTGCATACCCGCGGCCACCGCCAGGATCATGGTTTCACCCACCGCCCTTGAAACCGCCAGGATGGACGCCGCCGCCAGCCCCGAAAACGCGGCCGGGATGACCACATGCCAGGCCGTATGCAGCCGGCTGCCCCCCAGCGCATAAGAGCCTTCACGCAGGCTCATGGGCACGGCACGCATCGCATCTTCAGAGAGCGATGAAATATAAGGCACGATCATGATGCCCATCACCAGCCCGGCCGACAGCAGTGAGAATCCCGGCAGCTCGGGGATCAGCTTTTGCAGCAGCGGCGTGACCATGAGCAGCGCGAAATAACCAAACACAATGGTCGGCACACCACCCAGCAGTTCCAGCACCGGCTTGGCCACTTCGCGAACGACTGGCCGCGCAAATTCAGACAGATAAATCGCAATCACCAGCCCCACCGGCAGTGCGACTGCCAGGGCGACCAGCGAAGAAACCGCCGTGCCGGAAATCAGCACCATGATGCCGAAGTGGGCATCGTCATACAGCGGTGTCCATTGCATGTCGGTCAGAAAATCAACAAGACTGACATGCTGAAAGAAATGCCATGACTCTGAAACCAGCACATAGATGATGCCCAGGGTGGTCAATACAGAAAGCGCCGCAGCGGCAAAGAGCAGCGCCTCGATGAGACGCTCACTCAAATGTCGCCTGCTCTTGCGCCCAAGCAGACGCGCCTGCGGGGCGGAAGAAATGACGGAGGGTGATGTTGTGGAATTCATCGAAGATACGCTGTATTTGCGCGTGAGTTACAGCGCAGCCTCACGCTTCATCAGCGCTTCGATGGTAATGCCGATCTCGTTTTTACCCCCGAAAACCGTGCCATATTTCTTGCGGTTCATGTGGTCCAGATTGCCACTGTAGGCACTGGCCGACAACGGCACATACTTCACTTCACGCGTCAGTTGCGCGGCATTTTTCATGTAGAACTCGATGAAGGCCTTGACCTCGGGTTTATCCAGCGAACGCGCCTTGACGTAAATGAAGATCGGTCGCGACAGCGGCTGATAAGTCGCCTTGATGACGGAATCTTCCGCAGGCTCGACGGCCGCACCGGTTTTCGGATTGACCACCGGCAAGGCCTTCAGGCGCGCCTTGTTTTCCGCGTAATAGGCATAGCCGAAATAACCCAGCGCATTGACATCGCGGGATACGCCCTGCACCAGCACGTTGTCATCTTCCGAGGCGGTGTAATCGCCCCGCGATGAACGCGCCTTGCCGACCGTCGCCTCGGTGAAGTACTCGAACGTCCCCGAGTCGGCACCCGCGCCAAACAGTTTGATCGGTGCATCAGGCCAGGCCGGATTGACCTGGTTCCAGCGCGTCACCTTGCCCTGTGCGGCCGGCTCCCAGAGCGTCTTCAGCTCGGCCACGGTGATCTGTTTCAGGAAGGTGTTTTTCGGGTGGATGACCACCGTCAGGGCATCAAAGGCGATGGGCATTTCGATGTACTGCACGCCTGCGGCCTTGCAATCTTCCATTTCTTTCGCCGTAATCGGGCGGGAAGCGTTGGAAATATCGGTTTCATCGCGGCAGAACTTCTTGAACCCGCCCCCCGTGCCCGAAATACCCACCGTCACCTTGACGGCATTGCGCTGGGTCTTCTGGAACTCCTCAGCCACCGCTTCGGTAATGGGGTAGACCGTCGATGAACCATCAATCTTGATGACCTGCGCCTGTGCAGACGCTGCTGCCAGCAAGGTCAGGCCGGAGAACATCAGGGGGATCATGCGGCTGTGCTTGTAAGACATATTGGCTCCTGTCAGGAAATGAACGTGGATGAAATCGTGACAGCGCACAGATTAAGCGGCGATTGTGACAGCCTCATGACAGCACCCACGCATTTGCCGCACGGAACCATCGACGCAAACGAGAGTCTTTATAATCCCCTGTTTATTGGCTGAACTCTCTCATGCGTCCTTATTCCCTCCCCGCTGTACTGGCTGTATTCGCTGCCTTGCTGTCTTTCCTGGTCACCGGCACGGCGCAGGCGCAACTGGCACCGCCTTCGCTGGCCGTCGCCGCACGCTCCTGGTATCTCTACGACTTCAGCGCGCAACTGGAGCTGACCAGCAGCAATGCCGATGAGCGCGTCGAGCCCGCTTCGCTGACCAAGCTGATGACCGCCTACCTGGCCTTTGCCGCGCTCAAGCAGGGCACGCTCAAACTCACCCAGACCTTGCCGGTTTCGGAACGCGCATGGAAAACGCAGGGCTCGCGCATGTTTGTCGAGCCGAACAAGCCGGTCACCGTGGATGAACTGCTGCATGGCGTGATTATCCAGTCTGGCAATGATGCCTGCATCGTTCTGGCCGAAGCCATCGGCGGGACTGAAGACGGTTTTGCCCAGATGATGAACCGCGAGGCGCAACGGCTGGGGCTGAAGAACACCCAGTTCCGTAACGCCACCGGCCTGCCCGATCCGCAGCATTATTCGACGGCGCATGACATGGCCTTGCTGGCCAGTGCGCTGATCCGCGACTTTCCCGAGTTTTATCCGCTCTACTCCAACAAACAGTATCGCTACAACAACATCACCCAGCCCAATCGCAACCGCTTGCTGTGGAGCGACCCCAGCGTCGACGGCATGAAAACCGGGCATACCGAAGCAGCGGGCTATTGCCTGGTCAGCTCGGCCAAGCGCGAGAATCGCCGCCTGGTCTCGGTGGTGCTGGGCACGGCTTCGGATGCCGCGCGCGCAGGTGAATCGCAACGCCTGCTCAATTTTGGCTTCCAGTTCTTCGACAGTGCCAAGGTCTACAGCGCGGGTCAGGCCGTCTCGCAACTGAAGGTCTATAAAGGCGCGCAATCCACCGTCAAAGCCGGTTTCATCAGCGACTTCATGATGACCGTCCCGAAGGGGCAGGCCGCGCAGATCAAGGTGCAACTGATCAGCCAGCAGCCGTTGCTGGCACCGATTGCCCAAAGCAGCCGGGTGGCGACACTGAAAGTGTTTCTGGGCGACAAGCCCTTGGGCGATTTTCCGGTGGTCGCCCTCGAAACCGTGCCCGTGGCGGGGATATTCGGCCGCGCCTGGGATACCTTGCGGCTGTGGTTTGAATGATGATTTATCTGAATGGTGACTATCTTCCCTTGTCCGAAGCACGGATTTCCGTGCTCGATCGCGGCTTTCTGTTCGGCGATGGCGTGTATGAGGTCATCCCCGTCTATGCCCGTCGTCCGTTCCGCCTGAGCGAGCATCTGGCACGCCTGCAACGCAGCCTCGACGGCATCCGGCTGGCCAATCCGCTCGATGCCGCGCAGTGGTGCGCCGTGATCGAAAAAATCATCGTGCAGAACCCGGGCGAGGATCAGCAGGTGTATCTGCAGATCACGCGCGGGGTCGATGCAAACGTCAAGCGCAATCACGCCTTCCCGAAAAATGCCACGACCACCGTGTTTGTGATGAGCGAACCGCTGCTGCCCCCGCCCGCCGCACAACGCGAACAGGGGATCGCCGCGGTCACCGCCGCCGATAACCGCTGGCATCGCTGCGATATCAAGGCCACCTCGTTGCTCGCCAACTGCCTGCTGCGCCAGCGCGCCATTGACGCGGATTGCGCGGAAACCCTGTTGCTGCGCGATGGTTTTCTCACCGAAGGCGCGGCCTCCAACATCTTCGTGGTGCGCGAAGGCCTCTTGCTGGCGCCGCCCAAAAATCACCTGATGCTGCCGGGTGTCACCTATGACGTGATCCTCGAACTCGCGCAGCAGCACGGACTGCCTTGTGCCGTGCGCGACATCCTCGAAACCGAAGTGCGGAGTGCCGATGAACTCTGGCTGACCTCATCCACCAAGGAAGTTCTGCCCATCGTGCAGCTCGATGGCAGAGCGGTCGGCGATGGTCGCCCAGGGCCGCTGTTTGCCCGGATGCTGGGCTGGTATCAAGACTATAAACGCACCACGATGCGCGCCGGAGCATGACCACATGAACCCCACCTCTCCCGAAACCCTGCTTGAATTTCCCTGTGACTTTCCGCTCAAGATCATGGGCACGCGGCATGACGATTACGCCCAGTCCGTGCTGGCCGTCGTACTGCGCCACTTCCCGGCGTTCGACGCCAACAGCATGGAAATGCGCCCCTCGTCCAAAGGCAATTATCTGAGCCTCACCTGCACGGTGCGCGCCACATCGAAAGCACAGCTCGACGCAATCTATCAGGAGCTGACCGCACACCCACTCGTCAAGGTCGTGCTGTAGTGCAAGCAGCGGCATGGCGCAACGGCATCGTTCGAGCCTTAGGCCGTGCCGACTACGAGCCCACCTGGCGGACGATGCAGGCGTTCACCGCACAACGCACCACCGAAACCCCTGATGAAATCTGGCTGTGCGAACATCCGCCGGTATTCACGCTCGGCCAGGCGGGCAAGGCAGAACACCTCTTGCATGACATCGGCGTGCCGCTGATAAAGATCGACCGGGGTGGACAGATCACCTACCACGGCCCTGGCCAGCTGGTGGTTTATCTGCTGCTCGACCTGAAACGGCGCGACCTCAAGGTGCGCGAACTGGTGCGCCGCATCGAACAGGCACTGATCGACCTGCTGGCCGAATACAGTCTGCTGGCCACGCGGCGCGAGGGCGCGCCGGGCGTGTATGTCGGCGAAGCCAAGATGGCCGCACTGGGGCTGCGTATCCGCAATTCATACAGTTATCACGGCCTGTGTCTCAATGTCGACATGGATCTCACGCCCTATGCCGCCATCAACCCCTGCGGCTATGCGGGGATGCCCGTCACCCAGCTGCGCGACCTGTGCGGCGAAACCGATCTGCAGCGCGTGGCCACACGGCTGTTGCATCATTTACAGGGGCAATTACCATGAGCCACGAAAAGCAGAAGGGCGCGGAAAAAACCGCGCGCGCATTTGGCAAACAGACCATCCCGATCATCCCCATCGAGCGGCTTAAAAAACCGGCATGGATCCGCGTCAAGGCCAGTGCCGATGCTTCGCGTTACAGCGAAGTCAAAGACATCCTGCGCGAACAGAAACTCCACACGGTGTGCGAAGAAGCGGCCTGCCCCAACATAGGCGAATGTTTCGGCAAGGGCACAGCCACCTTCATGATCCTCGGCGATTTATGCACACGACGTTGCCCGTTCTGCGATGTCGGCCACGGCAAACCGCTGCCGCCGGATGTTGATGAACCGCGCCATCTGGCCGACAGCATCGCGGCCTTGCGCCTCAAATATGTGGTCATTACCAGTGTGGATCGCGACGATCTGCGCGATGGCGGCGCGCAGCATTTCGCCGATTGCATCACAGAAATCCGCACCCGCTCACCACAAACCCGCATCGAGGTGCTGGTGCCGGATTTTCGCGGCCGCATGGAAATTGCTGTGGCGATACTCAGCACCGCGCCCCCTGACGTGTTCAATCACAACCTCGAAACCGTGCCACGCCTCTACAAACAGGCACGCCCCGGCGCGGATTACCGCCATTCGCTGCAACTGCTCCAGGCCTTCAAGGCACGCAATCCGCAGGTTCCCACCAAGTCGGGCCTGATGGTCGGGCTGGGCGAAACCGATGAAGAAATACTCGACGTGATGCGCGACCTGCGCGTCCATGACGTTGACATGCTGACAATCGGCCAGTACCTCGCCCCTTCCGCCCATCACCTGCCGGTGCTGCGTTATGTGCATCCCGACATCTTCACCCGCTACACCCACGCCGCGCAGGCGATGGGCTTTGCCCACGCCGCCTGCGCCCCGCTGGTGCGCTCTTCCTATCACGCCGATCTGCAAGCGCATGATGCGGGGCTGACCGACGACATGACACCGCATAAAACTTGACGCACCTGCGGCAAGCCGTCAAAATACCCGAGCTTATTTATCAACTATTGAATCAGGAAAACAGAACCATGGACGCGCAAAAACAAATCCACGAAATTGTCAGCCAGCACCCCGTCGTGCTGTTCATGAAAGGCATCCCGGAGGCACCGCAGTGCGGCTTCTCGGCCACCGCCGTGCAAATCCTCAAAGCCTGTGGTGTCGATGAGTTCGCCGCCGTCGATGTGTTGCGTTCCCCGGATATCCGTCAGGGCATCAAGGACTACGCCAACTGGCCGACCATTCCCCAGCTCTACATCAAAGGCGAATTTGTCGGCGGCTGCGACATCATGAAAGAAATGTATCAAAGCGGCGAATTGCAGAAGCAACTGGCGGCCTGAGGTCATGCCATGAGGTGAGCCCCGGCGCCATGGCCGGGCTCCCTGAACACCCCGGGGCTCAGATCAAACTCAGATCGAGCTCAGGCGGATGTTGGCTTCATTGAGGCGTGTCGTCAGCACTTCAAGGAAGGACTGATAGAAGTGCATGCGGCACGCTTCCGAAGCGTTCTGCAAGGCTTCACTGCGAATGGTGATGATGCGCGCCGGGGTTTGGGCGATGACATCCGCCCCCCGCGTCGGATGAACCTTGCCGATCGCCGCCATTTCACCGAAACAATCACCAATACTCAGCTGATTGAGCGTATGGCCGCGCTTGAAAACACGCGCTTCGCCATCGAACAGGAAGCAGAAGAAATCGCCTGGCTCGCCATCTTTCATGATGACAGTATTCGCGGCGACTTCCTCCCAGCGGGAAAACCGCACCACTTCCCAGATTTCAACATCAGAAAATTCATTGAAAAAAGCGAGCGCGCGCAGCGTCTCGAACTTCTCGCTATCCGGGAACGTCTGCCCGCGCGCCTGGAGCTGCTGATTGCGAAAGGCCTGCGCCAGATCATGGGCAAATTCTCCCCAACTGGCATAACGCGCAGCGGTATCCTTTTGCATGGCACGCGCCACGATGGCATCGAGACTGGCCGGAATGTCGGTGCGATAGGAAGACGGCGGCGGCGGTTCGGCATTCAGAATCTGATGCAACATACCGTAATGATTGGCCGCCTTGAAGGGCAACTGCCCGGTGAGCAGCTGGTACATCACCACCCCCAGCGAATAAATATCGGTCTGCTGATCGAGCGGCAGATCGCGGATTTGTTGCGGCGACATGTACGCCGGTGAGCCGACCCCCATCACCTGGGTTTCATCATTACCCGACAGGAGTGCCGCGCCAAAATCAGAAATCTTGATGTCACCGCCCGGCGCGCTGGCCGAATCGGTGCGTACCAGCAACAGGTTGGCCGGTTTGATGTCGCGGTGCGTCACGCCATTCTGGAAGGCATAGTCGAGCGCGCGCGTGCATTTGAAAATAATTTCCACGACCCGGTCGATCGGCAACAGATTGTCTGCACGGATGTACTGCTCCAGCGTGCCTCCCGGCACATATTCCATGACGATATAGCTGTGTTCCTCGTCGATCACCGCATCATAAATCTGCACGATGTGCGGATGCATCAGCTTGCCCGCCAGCGCTGCCTCGTTGATCAGCATACGGCGGAACTGGCTGCCTTTCTGCCGATCCTTGAGTGCCTCGGGGAAAATCACCTTGACCGCCACTTCACGTTGTGTGAAGGGGTCAAAGCCGAGATGCACGGTGGAAGTTGCGCCTTCCCCGAGCTTGCTGCGGATTTCGTATTTACCGATGCGTTCCATGCGTTTTATGAACAGCGGAATAGATCAAAGCATCTGACGGGCGCGGGCGATGGCCGCGCGCACCTGTTGCGGTGCGGTGCCACCGATGTGATTGCGTGCGGCCAGCGAACCGGCCACCGTCAGCACCGCAAACACATCGGCTTCGATCAGCGGTGAAAAAGCCCGCAGGGCATCGAGCGGCAGATCGGGCAGATCGCAGCCCTGCGCTTCTGCCGCACGCACCGCTCGCGCCACCGCCTCATGCGCATCGCGGAAAGGCAAGCCTTTCTTGACCAGATAATCCGCCAGATCGGTGGCCGTGGCATAGCCCTGACGCAAGGCCGCCTGCATCGCTTCGGTGTTGACGCGCACGTTGAACACGCGCTGGCCGTTTTCCATGCGACTGCCCATCATGTCGGCATAAATCCGCAGCGTGTCGATCACCGTATCGGCCGTGTCGAACAGCGGCTCCTTGTCTTCCTGATTGTCTTTGTTGTAGGCCAGCGGCTGGCCTTTCATCAGGGTCAGCAAGCTGATCAGGCTGCCATTCACGCGCCCGGTCTTGCCGCGCACCAGCTCCGGCACGTCCGGGTTTTTCTTTTGCGGCATGATCGACGAGCCGGTGCAGAACCGATCGGCCAGATCGATAAAGCCGACGCGCGGGCTCATCCACAGGATCAGCTCCTCAGACAGCCGCGACAGATGGGTCATCAGCAAGGCCGCTGCCGCGCAGAATTCAATGGCGAAATCACGATCCGACACGGCATCCAGCGAGTTGTAGCACACCTCATCAAAGCCCAGCTCACGCGCCACGGCTTCACGGTCAATCGGGAAGGTCGTCCCCGCCAGCGCGGCCGCCCCCAGCGGCAGACGATTAACGCGCTTGCGGCAATCGACGAAACGCTCGGCATCGCGCCGCGTCATTTCAAAATAAGCCAGCAGGTGATGGCCGAAGGTAACCGGCTGCGCCACCTGCAGGTGAGTGAAACCCGGCAACGCTGTCTCGGCATGATGTTCCGCCAGCACCAGCACCGCCTGCTGAAAATCACGGATCAGCACGAGGATGGTATCGATGGCATCGCGCAACCACAGACGAATATCGGTGGCCACCTGATCGTTACGCGAACGGCCGGTATGCAGCCGCTTGCCCGCATCGCCGATCAAGGCGGTCAGACGTTTCTCGATGTTCAGATGCACATCTTCGTCATCGAGATTCCACTGGAATTCACCGCGTTCGATCTCGCCCCGGATCTGCGCCATGCCCTGTTCGATGGCGACGACATCTGCCGCCGGAATAATGCCCTGCTGCCCAAGCATGTGGGCGTGCGCCAGCGAACCACGAATATCCTGCATGGCCATGCGCTGATCAAAAAACACCGAGGCGGTGTAACGTTTGACGAGATCGGAAACCGGCTCGGAAAAACGGCCGGACCAGGCCTTGCCACTGTCATTTTCTGTTTGGTTGGGTGAAGTCATGAGGGAAGTCAGAGTGCTTGCTAGTCGCGCACCACATTGGCTATAGTCGGTAATCCCATGAGTATACGGCAAAACACCGACCCCACTGGCAGCCCGCGCCTGCCGGACTTCGCCAATCTGGGCATCTGGCTGCGGGTATTGCTGGGTGTCCACGCGCTGCTTTTACTGGGGGCACTGGCCGCCAACCGGCAGTGGCTCGAACTGCCGGGCGAGCTGCTGTCACTCGCCGCGCTGGCCGAGCCGGTGCTGATTTTCTGCCTGCTCACCCTGCGCCTGCTGCAACCCTTGCTGCGCCATCTGCCTGCCCGCGCTGCCGCGTTGCTGGTCTTGACCATCGTGCTGTTCTGGGCCGGCGGGATCAACAGCGTGCAAATGCTGCTGGGCATCAGCAACACCAGCGCGCTGGCACGCACCCTGTTCTGGGCCGGCCTCATCTGCTGCGCGTTACTTTTGTATTTCGACCAGCGCGCCCGTCAGCAAACCCCCGCACTGGCCGAAGCACGCCTGGCCGCACTGACCGCGCGGATACGCCCCCACTTCCTGTTCAACAGCCTGAATGCCGTGCTCGGCGTGATCCGCAGCGAACCCCGGCGCGCCGAAGAAGCGCTGGAAGAACTGGCCGACCTGTTTCGGGTGTTGATGCGTGAGAACCGCCAGCTGGTGCCCTTCTCCGAAGAAATCGCCCTGGCGCGCCAATACCTCTCGCTCGAACGTCTGCGCCTGGGCGAACGCCTGCAAATCCGCTGGCAGATCGAGGCCATTCCGCCCGATGCCCGCGTGCCGCCGCTGATGCTGCAACCCCTGCTGGAAAACGCCGTCTATCACGGCATCGAACCCCTCAGCGAGCCCGGCGAAATCGCCATCGTCTTCAACCGGCAAGGCGATGAGCTGATGCTGGAAATCAGCAACCCGTATGATGCCACCGCCGCCACACACGCCGGCAACCAGATGGCACTTGGCAATATCCGCGAACGGCTGCAGTTGTTTTACGATCTCGAAGCCCGCCTGGAAGCCGGCCCAGCTGCAGACCCCGCCGTCCACCGTTACCATGTGCGGATCACGCTACCCTATCGGCATGAAATGGCCTGATGAACCTACCCACCCCTGCCTCCTTGCGTCTGCTGCTGGTTGACGATGAAGCCCCGGCGCGGGCGCGGCTGCGCGACCTGCTCGGCGACATCGCCGATCTACTGCCGAACGATGTGGTCGGTGAGGCTGCCGATGGCCTCGAAGCCCTGGAATGGCTGACGCAGCCTGGCCACACGGCAGACATCGCGCTGGTCGACATCCGCATGCCACGCCTCGATGGCATCGGCCTCGCGCAACATCTGGCGGCTCGCGCAGGCGCGCCCGCCGTCATTTTCACCACGGCTTACGACCAATATGCCGTGCAAGCCTTCGAGCTGAATGCCATTGATTACCTGCTCAAGCCCGTTCGCGCCGCGCGCCTGCTGGCCGCCCTCGGTAAATTACCGCGTCAGCCGATCAACCATGCGGCCTGGCAAGCTTTGTCGCCCGAAGGACGGCAGCACCTGAACTCCAGCGAACGCGGACGCATCCTGCTGGTGCCCGTGGCCGACATCCTCTACCTGCGCGCGGAACAGAAATATGTCACGGCCCGCACGGCCACGCGAGAATATCTGATCGAAGAATCACTCACCCATCTGGAAGAAGAATTTGCGACCCGCTTTGTCCGTATCCATCGCAACTGCCTGGTAGCCAACGCTGCACTGGCAGGCGTGGAACGCGAATCGAATGTCGACGGCGAAGCCGGCTGGGTCGTGCTGCTGCGTGATCTGGCGGAAAAACTACCCGTCAGCCGCCGCCAATGGCCGCAAATCAAAGCCCTGTTGAAAGACGAAACATGACCTCCGCCCAGAAACGGCCGCCCCTGGTGTTCTCTCATGCCAATGGCTTCCCGGCACCCTGCTATGCCAAGATGTTCAGCGCACTCGCTGCGGATTTCGACATCCGCTACCTGCCCCGGCTGGCGCACAACCCGGCTTATCCGGTCACCGACAGCTGGCCAGAGCTGACTCAGGAACTGATCGACTTCATCGAACAAGGGCCGCATCCGGTGATTGGCGTCGGCCATTCACTGGGCGGTTTTCTTAGCTTTCTGGCCGCCGCCCGCCGCCCCGACCTGTTTTCCGCCCTCGTGCTGCTCGATGCACCCGTCATCGAACCTTATCGCGCCAGCGCCCTGCACATGACCAAACTGCTCGGCTTCATCGATCGCGTCACCCCTGCCCGTGCCACCCGCGACCGACGCCGCACCTGGGCCACAGCGGCCGAAGCCATTGCCCACTTCCGCAGCCGCAAACTGTTCCGCCGTTTCGATCCCGACTGCCTCGCCGACTATGTGCGTTACGGCATGGTGAGCACGCCCGAAGGGCTCGCCTTGTGGTTTGATCCGGCCATCGAATCCCGCATCTACTGCACCATTCCGCATCGCGCCCACCGGCTGTTACCCGAGCTCACCGTTCCGGCCGGTTTCATCGGCGGCCGCCAATCGGTCGAACTGCGCCTCTTCGGTCTGGGCGGCATGCGCGGGCGGCTACGCATGCGCCCCATCGACGGCGGCCACCTGTTCCCCTTCGAGCACCCCCTGGAAACCGCCACCGCCCTGCGCGAAATGGTGCAAGCTTTACGGGCTCCGGGCGATTGAACCACCCAATCACCCATTCCCCCAGCCACCCCTCCACTCATTTTTTCCGCGCGCGCGGATGCGCTGTGTCGTACACCTTGGCCAGGTGCTGAAAATCCAGATGCGTATAGACCTGGGTCGTCGCAATGCTGGCGTGGCCGAGCAGGTCTTGTACCGCGCGCAGGTCGCCCGAAGATTGCAGCAAATGTGAGGCGAAGGAGTGGCGCAGCATGTGCGGGTGCACTTTGACACCACTGGCGGCTGCGCGTTGGGTCAGGCGTTGCTCGATGCTGCGCGCAGCCAGCCGGTTGCCGCGCTGGCTGACGAACAGCGCAGCTTCATGGCTGTTCGCCAGTTCGTTGCGCCGCGCCTGCCAGGCTTGCAGGGCATTGAGCGCGGGGCGACCCACCGGCACAATGCGCGTTTTGCCGCGCTTGCCGGTTACGATCACTTCTGCAGCGGGCTGATCGAAGTAACCACCACCGCCACCGACTCGCCCCGGCTGAATATCGAGCGCGGCCAGTTCGGCCAGGCGCAAGCCAGAAGAATAAAACAACTCGAACATGGCCTGGTCGCGCAGCAGCAGGATTTCATTTTGCCCCGCGCCCGCAACCTCGTTTTCAAGCAGTGCCGCGCACTGTTCCACCGACAACGCCTTGGGCAGATCGCGGCGGCGTTTGGGGGCACGCAGACCATCGCAGGGATTAACGCGCAATACCGCCCCGCTGCCGCTCGTTTCATGCCGCCCCAGCCAGCGATAAAACCCGCGCCACGCCGACAGCACGCGGGCGATGGAACGGGGTGACAGCCCACCCCCATGCAGGCGCATCAGGCACTGGCGAATATCGTGTGCCGCGAGCGCACTCAGCGCAGCGGCAGTGGCCTGTTCAAGGCCGGTCAGCCGCAGCAGTTGATCGAGATCGCGCCGATAGGCGGCCAGCGTGTGTCGCGCCAGTTGCCGCTCGTGCGCCTGCGCCGTGAGAAAGGCGTCGATCAGGGCGGCGGCGCCGGGCGCAGCCGGGCTCATGGATGACGGTCGAGGGTTCGCAGCAGTGCCGCAGAAACCAGTTCGCCGATGCGCTCCAGAAACAGCGTCCCCATCTCCGGATAAAAGCGTTGCACGTCTTCACTGCCCAGTGTCAGCAGACCCAGCGTTTCCGCACCCTGACGCAGCGGAATCAAGGCCAGCGAGCGCACGCCGCTGCCCAGCCAGGCCAGTGCAGCCAACCCGGTGCTGGGGCCGCAATACGGATGCTTGAGCGTATTGGTGAATTCGCGGGTTTCTGTGTCGGCCAGCGATTGCTCCTGCATTTCGCCAAGCGCGGCCACATCCCACAGGCGCAAGGCCACATGGGGAACGGAAAATGCGCCGCCCAGGTATTCATGCAGCTCACGCGAAACGGCAGCGAAGGTTTCCGCCCGCATCAAAGCCACCGTCAGCTCATGCAGCTTTTCCGAAATCACATCGTTTTCTTCACCAAAACGGATCAGCTCGGCCAGCTTGGCTTCAAGCTGCTTGTTACGGTCACGCAGCGCACTCAGCTGGCGTTCGGTGATCGAAATGGCGCGGCCATTATGCGGATCGGTAATGACGATCTGCGCCAGCAGATCGGCGTAGAGATTGAAGAAATCAGGATGTGCCTTGAGATAGGCGGCCACATCATTGGCATCGAGTTCGATTTTCATGGAGTTCCTTTTTACGCACGACCCTATTCGGGTAGATCAATTTCACCGGTAAACACGGTAACGGCAGGCCCGGTCATAAAAACATGCGCCGCACCGCCTGCCCAGGCGATCGACAGCTCGCCGCCGCGCGTGCTCACCCGCACCGGCGTATCGAGCAGACCACGACGGATACCCGCCACCACCGCCGCGCACGCGCCCGTGCCGCAGGCCAAGGTCTCGCCCGCGCCGCGTTCGTACACGCGCAAGCGGATGGCATGACGATCAACGATCTGCATGAAGCCCGCATTGACCCGGCGCGGAAACCGCGGATGCGCCTCGATCAACGGGCCGTCGCGTGCTACCGGCGCCGTATCGACATCCGTCACCACCTGCACGGCATGCGGGTTACCCATCGAAACAGCGGTGATGTCGAGGATATGGTCACCCACCTGCAGCGGTTGCAGCGGATCGCTGCTGTCCTGCCCTAACGGGCTGTCGAAGGGAATCTGGTCGGGCAAGAGGCGCGGCGCGCCCATGTCGACACTGACATCGCCATTCGCTTCCAGCCGTGGCGTGATGATGCCCGCGCGCGTCTCAACACGGATTTCACGAATTTCACGCGGCTCGGTCAGCCCCTGTTCATGCACGAAGCGCACGAAACAGCGCGCCCCGTTGCCACACTGCTCGACCTCGCTGCCATCCGCATTGAAAATGCGATAGCGGAAATCGACCCCGGCCTGCGTGGGTTTTTCCACCAGCAGAATCTGGTCGCAACCGATACCAAAATGGCGATCTGCCAGAAAGCGCGCACGCGCCGGGCTCAAAGTCACCGACTGGCGCACGGCATCGATGACCACAAAGTCATTACCCAAACCGTGCATTTTGCTGAAGCGGAGTTTCATGGAAGGGGTGAGATCATCCGTCAGATAGAAAGTGTTGATATTAACCTGCTCAAACGCCCGGTGTCTGCCCCTGCAAGCCGATCAGGCGCATCAACGGGTCTCACGCCAGTCTTCAACACACAAACCGCCGACACACCTGAACTCGCCTATATTGGAGGCCACAACGATCAACCCGTGCGTTTCAATGCAGCACGAATGGCGGCGGCCGCCTGTGCATCCGCCCGTTCAAAGGCCACCGTGTGCGTAACCGCAAAGAACGCATCAAGAACAGGTGCCAGCTTTCTCGCACGTTCGGCATTGAGTGCCAGACCATCCTCTATTTCCATGCGGGTAATCGACGAAATGGCCACAAAATGGCCACATCCTGTGGCAAGTTGACCTGCAAATGCAGCTATTTCTGATACGGACTCAGCTCGCCGGGGGGGCGCGTCTTGAAGCGTTTGTGCAGCCAGAAATACTGTTCGGGGCGTTTCAGCACTTCCTGCTCGATGTAGGCATTCATGCGCCGGGTATCCTCTTCGATACTTTCCCCCGGAAAATCCGTCCACGCGCTACCGATTTCAACCACATAGCCACGACCCCCGGGTTCCATCCGGGTGATGATCGGGATCACCACCGCATCGCCCAGCCGCGCCAGCCGCGACAGGCCGGTGATGGTGGCCGCAGGCATGCCAAAAAATGGCACGAATATCGTATCGCGCTCACCATAATCCATGTCGGGCAGATAGTAGAACGGCAGCCCGGCGCGCATCGCCCGCAACGCCGGACGCGTGCCTTCCTGCCGAGAAAGCAGTCGGGAATCACCAAAGCGCGTGCGCCCTTTGTAGAGCGCGGCATTGAACAGCAGGTTTTTCTGGTTGGCGTAAATGCTCACCATGTCGCGCTCCAGCGTCAGGCGCGTCCAGCCCATGTCGAGACCGACAAAATGCGGCACCAGCAGGATGATCGGGCGGCCGATGCAGGCATCAAGATGCGCCAGCCCTTCCACCCGCACGATGCGGCGCAGACGCGCAGGCGTAGCCCACCACAGCAGGCCACGTTCGATGAAGCTGCGGCCGAACGCGGCAAAATGTTGCCTGGCCAGCACGGCACGCTCGGCCTCGCTCATCTGCGGAAAGCACAAGCGCAGATTGGTCAGCGTCACCCGCCGCCGCTCGCGCCCCAGCAGGTGCAGCAACGCCCCCAGCCCGCCACCCAGCCGCGCCAGCACAGACAGCGGCAAAAAATGCAGCAGCCACATCAAACCCAGGGCAAAACGCACGATCATGAGGTGGAATCCTGTGACGGGGCCGGAGCATCAACAGCGGCAGCAGCGGGCAAGGTGCCGGCAGGCGCTTTGTAACGGTTGTAACCCCACAGATATTGCCCGGGATTGGTGGCGATCATGCCCTCCAGTGCCGCATTGAACTGCGCCACCCGCGCATCCAGCGTGGCCGCCAGCGGCGCACCCAGCGTGGCAAGCTGCAGATGATAGCCCGCGCCATACGGTAGGCGTTCCGCGTGGATCAACAGCACCGTCGCGCCATTTTCAGCCAGCCGCGCGGCCAGCGTCATGGTGTAGGCCGGTTTGCCAAAAAATGGTGCCCAGAGCCCCTCGCCACGCCCCGGCACCTGATCGGGCAGGATACCGACCGCCTCGCCATTTTTCAGTGCCTTCATCAACTTGCGGACCCCGCCCAGATCCGCTGCGGCCAGCTTGAGATGCGCGCCGCGCCCGGCCTCGATGAACGGCTGCAACCAGGCCTGTTTGGGCGGGCGATACAGCACCGTCAGCGGCTTGAACGAAGCGTAATGTTGTGCGGTGATTTCAAAACAGCCCAGATGCGGGGTGAGGAACAGAATGCCGCACCCGGCCTGCCAGGCCGCCTCGACGTGTTCCCAGCCACTCACCCGCACCACCTGCGCCACCACTTCGGTCTGCGGACGCAGCCAGAGAAAGGGCAGCTCCAGCAATCCCTTGCCCGCTTCGGCCACCGCCGTAGCGCGCGCCGCCACCGCCCAAGCCCCGGCCTGCGCGGTGTTTTCACGCAGATGACGACGATAGGTAGGCGACCACAGATACGTCAGCCAGCCTAGTAACGCACCGAGGTTATGCAGCACGGCGAGCGGGAAATGGGCGAGCAGGCGGAAGATGAATGCCATAAGTCAGCGATCACGCGAGCGGAGATGAGGTGGAGATTGTGCTTTTCACCCATTCAAGGCAGCCAGAGGTGGCGATCCTGACACCGCTGACACCACCCACCCGCATCACACGGTTTGACCGAAAAGGGTAAAAAAGGATAGCATTATCGCTTCCGCCGAGTTAATCAGGACAACTTGCAGGGCGGAATTTACAAATACTGCTAAAGCGTCGCCTGGTCTCCCCCCGGAACCTGCAGCGAGCCGCATTGCTGAACCGCTGTACTGTTGAATCCGGGGAATCATCTGATCAGGAGTCGCACCCATGTCCCAAGAATTTCTCTTCTCTTCCGAATCCGTTTCCGAAGGCCACCCCGACAAAGTTGCCGACCAGATTTCCGATGGCGTGCTCGACGCCATCCTGGCCGCAGACACCCACGGTCGTGTCGCCTGCGAAACGCTGGTCTCCACCGGGCTGGTGGTCATCTCCGGTGAAATCACCACCAGCGCGCACATCAACTACATGGAAATCGCCCGCGATGTAGTGCGCCGCATCGGCTACGACGCATCCGACATCGGCTTCGACTACAAATCCTGTGCGGTGCTCACCGCCATCAACCGCCAGTCACCCGACATCGCACAAGGCGTGAATGAAGGTCAGGGGCTGGATCTCGACCAGGGCGCGGGCGACCAGGGGCTGATGTTCGGCTACGCCTGCAACGAAACCCCCAGCCTCATGCCGCTGCCCATCTACTATGCCCATCGCATCATGCAGCGACAGGCTGAAGTTCGCAAAGATGGCCGTCTGCCGTGGCTACGCCCGGACGCCAAGAGCCAGCTCACCGTGCGCTATGTCGATGGCAAGCCGGTAGAGATCGACACCGTCGTCGTCTCCACCCAGCACGGCCCGGAAATTTCCCACGCCCAGATCGAAGAAGCAGTGATCGAAGAAGTCATCAAGCCGGTATTGCCCCAGCACATGCTCACCGGTAACACCCGCTACCTGATCAACCCGACCGGCCGCTTCGTCGTCGGCGGCCCGCACGGCGACTGCGGCCTGACCGGCCGCAAGATCATCGTCGACACCTACGGCGGCGCAGCACGTCACGGCGGTGGCGCGTTCTCCGGCAAAGACCCCTCCAAGGTCGACCGCTCCGCCGCCTACGCCGGTCGTTATGTCGCCAAAAACATCGTCGCCGCCGGCTTGGCCTCCCGCTGCGAAGTCCAGGTCGCCTACGCGATTGGTGTCGCCAAGCCCGTATCGCTGATGGTCAACACCTTCGGCACCGGCAAGGTAGCCGATGAAAAAATCGTTGAACTCATCCGCGCCCACTTCGACCTGCGGCCGAAAGGCATCATCCAGGCCCTCAACCTGCTGCGCCCCATCTACAGCAAAACCGCCGCCTACGGCCACTTCGGCCGCGACGAACCAGAATTCACCTGGGAAGCCACCGACAAAGCCGCCGTATTGAAGGCGGACGCGGGGCTGTAAGCCTCGGCTGGCCACAGCAATGAACGACCGCCGTGGCGGATGTCGATCTCGGCTTCCGCCTGCACTTGGCCGACCATCGCTGCCTGCACCTACCGACATCCATCGCTCATCATCAGGGCTCTGGGACAACCGAATATCCGGGCGGTGATCATGAATAGGAATCCTGACATCTTGCAACCGGAAAAACAGTCCGACCGCTCGGCCGGAAGGGGATGACCGACCATTCGGTCGAACACCATGAACACCTGGGCAAACTGGCCATATCGTGAATGGGCGTTTGAATACCTGCTGCCCGCCATTGCATTCGGATTGCTGGTAATGCTTTTCCTTGGCGACACGCTTTCCGGCAACTGGCGCGCCGACGATGGTGCACACTTGAAGTATGCGGTGACGTATTCACCCTGGCAGTATTTTTTCGACCCTGTCGTTACACGCGGACAATCCGGTGCTCACGTAACGCCCTGGAACGTGTTCTTTTACGATATCGGCCTGGCATTGTGGCAATTCAACCCCGCGGGTCACTATGCGCATATGCTGATTGTCATTGGCACGACCGCGATGGCGCTGTATCGGGTATTGCGCATCTGGTTGCCCAGGGTGCACAGCCTGTTCGGCGCGACAGCCTTTCTTGCGGGCAAACCGACCCTTTATGTCGCACACTATTTGATGACCGGTCATTACGCGACAGGCGCATTGTTTGCGTTGCTCAGCATCCTTGCCTGGAATCATGCGCTCACTTCGGGGCGAAGGCGTCATCTTGCCCTGACGGCTTTCTTCTACCTGCTCGCAACGACCTGCAAGGAAGTCTATGTCCCTCTTCCCTTGCTGCTGATATTCATACCCGTCGGATCTCTGCCGCAACGCTTGCGACAGATCTGGCCCATGGCGTGCGTCGCGGTGTTTTACATTGCCTGGCGCCACGCCGTTCTCGGGCACTTCCTTGGCGGCTACAACCCTGGCGGAACCGGGCTTTCACTGGCTCTCGTTCAGGAACAATTCAGCGCCATACCGCGACTGCTTGTCGGCAGCGGTGCTGCGGGAGCAATTCAGCTACTGATCTCGCTGGCACTGCTGGCAGGTGCTGCCTGGGCACGGCGACTTCGGTATCCCCTGATACTCGCCTGCGCCGCAGTGACGTTGCTGCCACTGGCTCCTTTGACGGTATTTCCGGGAATTCATCTTCCGGATCGCTATCTCTTCGTGCTCTGGATCGTCGTCGCAGCCGGTCTGGCGACGCTGTTACCCCGTTCGTCCGGTTTGCGGCATGGCATCGCCGCTTTTGCCATTGGCGTCGTCCTGCTTGTCGCCATGACGGTCGAAAATCGCCGGGAACATGATGCGATGGCACCGGATCTGGCACGGCAGGATGCGTATTACCGTTTTGCGCTCGGCATGGACAAGCCACGCCAAGGCTTGTATATCCCCGAAGATGATGGCTATTGGTCGATGGTGCTATCGGCAATCCGGCATGCGCGAGACCGCCATGCCGGTCTCGACGATGCGGGCGATGTTACGGAGCCGTCGGTGATCAACGATCGACCCGTCTCGATCGGCATGCTGAGCCCTGCCGATGTTGATGGAAAACAATATTTCGGTTACGTCGAGGGAAAAATTCAGGCCGTCGATATCCGCGATCGGCATCGCTTTGTCTTGCAAGGGCTGGCATCCGGCAAAGACAAGCCGCTGTCAATCTCTTTTGATTACCTGAATGGTGCCCTGTACTGGCGTTTCGGGCCATATCCGGGGAATTATCTGCTTTCCGCCGATGGTATCGGAACAGTAAGGCTCGCAGCCAACGGTTCTTATCCCTGGACTCTGGATCGCCTGCTGCACATGCGGATATGTCATGAAAGCCCGGAAGGATGGAGCACATGTTCACCGTGGCTGACCATGTTGCCCAAAGATCGCCCCGAGTTCCGCTGGGAACAACGGAATGATCCGCCAGCCGCGACGAACCTGAACTCACCAGGGAAGCCACCGACAAGGCCGCAGCATTGAAGGCGGGTGCAGAACTGTAAGCCTGGCGACAATCAGTAAATTTTCCGCGCCGCGCCACCCTTACGGCGCAGCGCGTCCCATAGCCCCGCCAGACCCGCGCGCAAATAACGCAAACGAGGCGGCACAAACAACGTAAAAGCCAGCAACTTGAAGCCCATGCGCGGAACATCCGCGAGCTTCCAATTGATCGGGATATGCGGCATCCAATAAAGCAGCCAACGATTGCGCGTCATGAAATAAATGCGTTGCGGACTGTGCACCACCAATGGTCGTCTGACCATTGGCACGCGCCGCGTGTGATCCCCCAAAGCGTGCTGCATCCGCGCACCGGGAACACCATAACAATCCAGCCCCCTGCTTGCAGCGCGATAGCACCATTCGATATCGACATTATCGATAAACAGAGCCTCGTCGAAAGCCCCCACCTGCTCGAAGACATCCTTACGCAGCAAGGTTCCCGAGGTAATCAGAAAGTCACAGCGGCAGACATCTCCGGGGGCTTCATCGTCCGCCTGCAGAACGACACTGGGACGGCAACCGGAAAAGCGCACAAATCCTGCCGGTTTTTCGCCATCGGTCGCGTAATGCGCTGGCCCCACAGCGGCCACGCGGTAGCCAGCCGCCAGCAAAGCCTGCTCTGCCCCCAGTAGCCGATGAATCATGCCGGGTTGCGGCAGACTATCCTGATCAAACAGCAGCGCGTACGCCGCGCCCTGCTTGAAAAGAGCGATCAGGGCTTGATTATGACCCGCCGCCACCCCCAGATTGCGCCCCGGATCGAGGATCACAATCCGCTCACGCAAGCCGGGAGAAATGACAGCCGCCGCACCGCCGTTATCCAGCAGCACCACCGGCGCCGCCTCGTGGATGACCGCCTCCAGCAAGCGGTTCAGGGCGGCCGCATCCGGCTGATAGGCCACAATGGAAACACCAACACCGGAATGACTCACAGCCTCACCGACAGGCTTGGGATGGACGGGACTGAGTCTGTCGGTGCAAGTCATCGATGGCGCTGAGCCAATCCACGGCGCGGGTACGCAGCAGACGTTCGGCATGCACATAACTGCGCGCAGCACCGCCGATCTGCTGCCGTAACGCAGCATCTTCGATCAACCGTGACAGTGCAGCGAACCACGCCTCCGGCTGATTAGCCACAAGCAAACCCGTCTGTTCATGGACGACGCTGGCCGGATAGGGACCGACATTCGAGTACACCCCAGGAATACC
This sequence comes from Sterolibacterium sp., assembly GCA_018061005.1. Classification (GTDB taxonomy): domain Bacteria; phylum Pseudomonadota; class Gammaproteobacteria; order Burkholderiales; family Rhodocyclaceae; genus Sterolibacterium. The sequence goes on from JAGOVA010000015.1 coordinate 36,708, forward strand.
GAGAACACCATAATCTAGAAACTTGATATCCGATTTGTAACGGTTGAATGAACGCTCCGTCAAGGGTGCCAGCCCGATATCCCAGCGTGCATGCTCACTGAACCAGCGAGCAAACTGTTCGTAATGAACGGCCTCGCCCGGGTCAAGCAGGCGCACATTGCGGCCAAGCAAGGTTTGCAGTTTTTTGCCATCCTGGCTCACGCCGATGATTTCGAAACGAACCCGCTCGCCGTAGCGCGAGAACAAGCTCCGCAGCGGTTCGTACAACATGGCCAGGTCGGCGCTATGCGTCAATGTACCCATGTAGCCCAGGATCACGGGTTCCCGCGTTGCCGAACGGTCTGCGGGCAGACAGCCTATCGATGTTTCGTCGGCGAGGAACAGGCGCTCATCCAGCGCATTCGGCACGACGCGAATCTGCTCGTTCAGATGGCTCAGCCGCTCGGCCAGTGCGGGTGTTGAAACAATGACACCATCTGCTTCGCGGATGAAATAGCGCGTTGCACGATGCTGGTCTTCGGCAATGACGATGCCCTCCTCATCCAGACTGATGTCGAGCAGATTATCGTCAAGCGTGTAGATCAGGGTGCTGCCGCGTGCCCGGATGTCCTTCACCAAACGTTGTGCGTCCAGCTCGGTAAGGCGCGGCAACCACCAGCGCTCGACGATCACCACATCGGCTTTTTCAGGGCTCAACTGAGGACCTGCAATCAGCCGCAGCTTGCCCTGCAACGAGGGGTGTCCCAGCGGCCGCAGCAAGCGGATAAAAGGGCAGCCGTGCGGATTGCCATGCCGATCATGTTCGAACAGGACGTTGATGATCATGACAGACTCCGCTGCGGAAGCAGGCATTGCAGGATTGCGCTTGCCGATTTTTCAGGGAAGAAGCGGGCGATGTCGTTCATGCCCTGGAGCTGCAGGGCACGACGTTTCTCGACATCCTCGATCAAGCGGGCGGCGGCGGCGACGGCTTCATCGATCTGGGTCGTATCAATGAGCAATGCATTGACCTCGTCCTCGGCGAAACTTGCCGAGCCACCGGCACGCGGCACAATCACCACCGCGCCGCAAGCCATGGCTTCCATGGCGGTCAACCCCATCGCCTGAAAATGCGACATATCGATAAACAGGTCGGTGGTCGACAGCAAGTTAGCCATTTGCCCGGGGCGAACGAGACCATGATTGATTAGTCTGGGCGCATCGATTCCATTGGGCAGCGGAATGCCCTCTCCCTCTTCCGCGCCAAAAATGACGATTTCAATCCGCTCACCAAAGCGCTGCTGTAAACGCGCAAGCAGCATGATGGTGCCTTCCGGATTACGCCGTGACGTACTCGGCCGCACCATGGCCACCACCTTGACGGGACGGTTCTCATCCACAGCGGGTGACAACCGCGGACGGAACAAGTCGCAGTCATAACTTGGCCCGACAATTTCGGCGACGACCCCGGTTTGCCGCAGCACCTCATCACAATTCCAGGCGGTCTTGGTGAACACACGCATACCCGGAATCTGCGTATAGGAGCGCATCGCCTGCTCATGATTGTGGCTGCCCGGCGGGAAGAACAGCGGCTCGAAATCCTGCACGTAATAGCCCAACACCACCTGGCTCGAAGTGGCCAGAGGCATCAGCCAATCTACAGAATTAAAAGCTGTTGCCACCACCGCATCAAAATCTTTGCCCAGCGTGGCGATTTCACCCGGCGTATCGAAGTAGATCACCGGCACATCGAGTGCCGGGTAGCTTTGCTCAAAAATGGATCGATGCAACGAAAGATTGGCAATCACCACCGTCACGCCCATCCGCAACATGGCAGACGCTTCGGTAATCACCACATTACTACCGCCACACGCCTGCATGATCGGCAACACGAACAGCACTCGTCGACCTTCCCAGCGAGTGCGTCCCTCGGCCAGCAAAGCCTCGCGCTCCAGCATGACACGAGCGTGGGCACGGATCGAAATCAGCTGCCGATCCCAGCGACATTGCGCCACGCCCGCAGTGATGAGCGCGCCCCCATGCTTGGCAGCCAGATGCTGCCCTGCCTGTTCAGCCAGCAGCTTGCGTTTTTCATGGCTATAACTCTTCGACTGGGCATGAAAAACATAAGCATTGTCGGCCAGTGCCAGCTCCCAGCCAGCCTTGCGGGCGCGCAGGCAATAATCATTTTCCTCGCCATAACCACGACCAAAAGCCGCCTCATCGAAAATGCCAATTTCATCCATAACAGCGCGACGAAGCATCAGGCAGAAACCATTGAGAAAACTCATACGCGGATAGCCATGGCTGGCATGACGCGCGATCAGACTGCCCATGTCGGCAATGGTCACGCCGCTGGGCAGTGCATTGATAGCCCAGTCGCCGTCTTCCTCGATTTCCGGAATCGACTGCCACGAAGCCGTATTGCTGAGCGGCCCGACCAGCCCGATGGCCGGATCGGACTCGGCACAGGCCACGAGTTTTTCCACCCAGCCGAGCGTGACGATGGTATCGCTATTGAGCAACACGACATAACCGCCGGTTGCTGCACGCAACCCCTGATTCGCGGCAAAAGTATAGCCCCGTGCCACCTCGTTGCGAATCAGCGTCGCACCTTGCTCATGCGCGAAGGTTTGCAGGTAGTCCCGCGTATCATCACGGCTGCCATCGTCGACAATGATCAGCCGGCAACGCACGGAATAGCGAACGACAGATGACAGGCAACGCCGCACATCCTCCAGTGCGTTATGCACGCAGACGATGACATCGACGTCACAAGGCAGCGGAAAATTCTGCCAGAACCGGTAATCCACGCGCGGGGTGTCCGGCAACACCGCACCCACCGCAGACAGGGATGCCATTCTGCGTGGCCGCAGCAACGCTCCATCGAGCTCCCCCGATTGATCCGAAAAGCGCGCGAAATCCCTCAGCCGCCCCACAAAGCCACGCACGCCGCCGCGTGCCAGAACCTCCCATGAACGTGCAACCAGTCTGGGCAGGCCACGTCGCAAGCCGCCACGCCGCTCCAGCCAGCGTTGCGCCAGCCCCACCACATGACGCACCTGCTGCACCCTGCGACGAGCATCCCGCAAGGGGCGCGTCAGCCGGAAAGAGTGGCTATTAAGAAAACGGGTCATTTCAGCTCTGCTCTGCGCCAAACTACGTTCAAGAAAATGTACCTGCAACTGTGTGTGCGCCTGAACTTCCCGCTGACGAACCATATTCATATCGCACTCAGCCAGGCGAAGCTTCAGCACCTGAAGCTCGTCGTGAGACTGAGCCGCCAGTGCAGCCCAGTGGGCATCACGCTCGACCATCTGTCCCTCAAGATCGGCAATCTGCGTACTTTGCTCCCCCAACGCAGACGTTAACGCATTGGATGCCTCAATACGCTCAGCAAGTTGCGCTTCAAGCCGGGCGATCTGCCCGCCACGTCCGTGATTCTGCTGAATGGCCTGCATCATCGCCAGACATTGATCATCCGTCAGTAACGGCTGCTGCTTGCGGAACACCGCCAGCGTGGCATCCCTGGTCAACGCACCGTCGGCATGCACCCCCGAACCCGCACGCCGGTCGATGCGGTAAATGGCACTCACCCCGTCAACGAACAGAAAGGGGGTCAAGCGTGTCACCTGCAACCAGAAATCCCAGTCCTCATACAACTCGAAGTTCTCGTCAAAGCGACAGCCACCATCACGCAAATCCCGGCTGAACAAAGCCGCATGGATCGGAATCAGGTTCCCGGCCAGCAGTCTCGCCTCGTCGTAAGCGTAGGCAAGGGTTTCCTGCGAAAAATTGCCCTCTGTGTCGACCAGGCGTACGCCGGTGTACGCGAGCCCAACATGTGGATTTTGTTGCAAGGCTTTGACCAGCTTTGCGACATGATCCGCATCAAACCAATCATCATCATCGAGAAACATCAGATACTCACCACGCGCAGCATCCAGCCCCAGATTAGCTGCGCGAGTACGCGACAACGCCCCCCCCTGATCGACGAACCGCAGCGACCGTTGCCCCCAGGCCTCGGGCATTACACGATGCGATGCGCCCTTGGCATTGACCAGCACCACCTCGATATTCGGCCAGGTCTGCAGTGCAACGGAATCGAGTGACTTATCCAGCGTCGGCCGATCCATGCTGCGGACAATCACGCTGACCAGCGGCAAATCCTCCCCCCCCGCCGCATACCCTTGCACCCGGCGCTGCGTCAGCGAGCTCTCCAGCAAACGTGCCAGCCCTTGATCCAGTTCGGCCGCAGTCACCCGCATGAAAGCCTCGGCACTGGCCACCGTAGCACCCAGATGCATAGCCCGAAAACGGTTGATCCCTGCAATCCTGTCGGCATACGGCTGCTCCTGCAGCTGCGAGCCGAAACACTGCATGGCTTCCGCCTTCAAGGCTTCGACGGCACTGATATTGCAAACCAGATTCGGATTCGGCAGCGGATCAGTGACCTCATAAAAAACCGCCTGCAGCCCGCAGGCCTCATGCTCAGCCCCCAGCCGCCGCACAGCCTCCGCCCCGGCAAAAGCCAGTGCCTGATGATCGGGATGCCAATCCGCAGGTGAGGGCAGCAGCACAAGTGCTGCGCGGTGCTCACGAATGGCAGCCATCAACCGCTCGACCAACACCTCACCATACAAGACACCACGATCCGGCAAACCCCAGAAAACAGGGGCATCGAGACCCAGCACCTGGGCTGCCGCACAGGATTCACCGACACGGATAGCAGACATATCGGACAGGCAATCCTCCGCGTGATCAGCACCCTGCGCCCCACCCAGCGCGCCATCGGTGACGATGATCGTCACGATACAAACACCCTCCACCCCCAACCGGGCCAGCGTGCCGCCACAGCCAAAAACCTCATCGTCCGGATGCGGCGCGATGACCAGAATGCGCTGAACCGACGGAAAGTCAGTCAGCACGCCGGATGACAGCTGTTCTTCGTTGGCAATGACCATGGCGTATCAAGAAATGCGGCGGCGAGCGCGCCGGGAGCACCTGAAGTGTCAGGAAGGATAAACGGCGCATTATCGCACCCATCAGCCATAGACAATGCATCTTGCGGCATGGCGACTGCCTCAATGGAAATCCGTATCCCCGCCCGTCAGCCACCACTTGCCACGCTGCACATCAATCGCCGACCCTGCTGTCCAGGCATTGCCAGGAATACGGATATTCAAATCATTAACCTGGGTATCGGCGGGCAGCGCCAGCCGGGGCAACATATTTTCGGTTGCCCAGGCAAACACCTGAGCGCATCCCAGCCCAGCCGCCACACGGCGGGCATGGTGGATCAGCAGCGGCATCCGTTCAACCGCCCCGATCAGGTCAAGCAACTCACAGCGGCGGCCTTTCCCTTCATCGTCCACCACACGCAATACCAGCAAACCCAGTGGCGCACCACCGAAGCGGTGCTGAACAAGATGCAGCTGATACGACTTGTCGGGATGCGAACAATAACGATGGCGCAGGTAGCGCGAATCACGCACGCCCACCATCGAATCGCCCAGCCCCGGCTGCATCGCTGCCCAACAGGCATTCATCCGCGCATCGGCATCCATATCCAGGGGATTCAGCCGTCGCACCGACAGACGCAAGGCCGGGCGTACCGCCAAAGCAGGCCAGACCAGTTCCACCATGCGCCCGACCTCGGCATACAACCCCAGCCGCTCCGGCAACCTATAAGCACGCACGTTGGGAAAACCGAAGCCGACAAGATGGCGCGTTCCGTAGCCGATCTCATGCTCCAGGCAGGTCGCTGCCGAAAGAAACACCGGCCCCCGCCGCGACAACGTGCCACGCCCGCCAGTGGCCACCATCACATCGCCGCACTGCAAAGCTTGAGCCGGGCGACCGAAATACAGGATATCGCGCACCAGACCGCCGTAATGCGCCACCAGCGGCGGCTCGGCCATAGGCTGACCATCGTTCGCCGTAGTTTGCCAGATACCGACCCCCAGACCACGGCCATCGCCGTATTTCCATTGCCAGTGCGCCGGGCTCATTGCATGGCCAAAAACATCGGCAAACAACGCCCGCATCTGCGCAATGCCGTCCCCGGCAATCCGGCCGGGTTGCCAGCGAGGGCGACAAACCCGGCGCAGCCGCAGCAAAAAATAACCATAGTGCCGCCGCGCATAATTTGCCTGATAACCCCTGTTTGAAGTCTGGAGCTCGGCCAACTGCCCGTCGCTCACCCCCAGCTCGCGCTTCAACACGTCGGCGTTTTCACGGCAACGGTCAAGCAGCCAATCGACAGTAGGAGCGGCGCGCGCCGACAAGTCCAGCGAAGTCAGGCACTCGAAACCAAAGCGCTCCGCCAGTCGCAGAAAATGCGCCAGATAGTGCAGCCCCGCCGCACCCTCGCTTTCACAGCTGAGCCTGAACTCATCCATCACAATCAGCTCGCCGTGCGGCGCGAGCAAATCAGCAGCGCGCTCGAACAGATTGATGCTATCGATGTACTGCCCGCTCTCCTGAAACAGGATTGCCTGCCAGTCACCGGCATCCTGGTCAAAATCCTCGAAACGCACCGCTAACGCAGGCAAATCCGCCCCATGACGCTGCCGGGCAAAAGCAATCTGCGTCGTATCCGGCGTAATGCCGACGGCGGCATAACCGGCCTTCCGCAAACGCTGCAGCGTGGTTCCCAGCCCCAGCCCCACATCCAGCAGCTTGCAAGGCGGCGGCAGATGCTGCCAGAGCAGCTCGGTCGCGCAGCGCTGCGCCGCACCAGCCGCCATCTTCGGCTCGTCAAACAACCCATAGTGCAGATAATCAGCGCGCCCCTCCTCCAGTTCCAGCAAACGGGCATACACATTCAGCGGAAAGGAAAAATCATGCGCTGATGAACTCACACCCGTGGTCCCCATGGGGGCAGCCATTGTGGCAGTCATCGTCATGCCACATCCCAGCAATGCGGCAACGTCACCAACCCCAGCTCCAGCCCCTCCTGCGTTACCTGCAGCCGGGCGACCTGCAAGGCCTGTTCGTAGACGTGAATGCCACGCTCGCACATCAGATAAACATCCACGGCGTATTCCCCCTTGAGCAGCGGACAAGCCGGCAGCGTCAGGGTCGCCACGCTACGGCCATCGGCTTGACGCGGCAAGACCACAGCGTCGTTATGCGACCCCGCGCTGGCCACGGTCATGCCGTTACCGTGCATCAAACAAACGCCGATACTCGGCACGGGCAAATCCAGGGAACTCAAAAACTCGACCCGGACACGCACCGTCGTCGCCTGACTATGCACTTTCAGATCACGCCCCAGCGCACCATCGGCACTGACCTCGACCCGGTCAATGCGCGCCGCCCCCTGGAACACCGGGCTGGCCAGCACCACCTCCGGCGCATCAACTGCATCAACTGCATCGACAGCCGTAGCCCGTGTAGATGCCAGCGAACGCTGGGCAAACCCAGCCAGATAATCGTTATACGCACTGACCACCATCGCCGGCGTGCCAGACATGGCCACCTGCCCCTCCTTGAGCCAGATCGCCCGATTACAGATCGCCTCGATCTGATACATCGAATGCGAACAGAACAGGATCGTCTTGCCCGCCGCCTTGAGTGCCATGATGCGGTCGAACGAACGTCGCGCAAATTCACCGTCGCCCACCGACAACGCCTCGTCGATCACCAGAATATCCGGATCCACACTCACCGCCACGGCAAACGCCAGCCGCATGTACATCCCGCTCGAATAGGTCTTGGCCGGCTGATCGATGAAGTCGCGGATGCCCGAAAAATCAACGATTTCATCAAAACGCGCCGCGATTTCATCAGGCGACAAACCGAGGATAGCCGCATTCATCAGCACATTCTCACGCCCGGTAAACTCCGGGTTGAAGCCCGCGCCCAGCTCCAGCAACGCCGCCACCCGCCCGCGCACCGTCACCTCACCGCAGGTCGGCGTCAGCGTCTGGCAGATCAATTGCAGCAGTGTCGACTTGCCCGAACCATTACGCCCGACGATGCCGATCACCTCCCCCGGCGCCACCTCGAAACTGACCTCACGCAAAGCCCAGAACTCGCGGTAAAACTGGCGACGGCCGCGCCACAAAAACTGTTTCAAACGATCCTGTGGCTGGTTGTAAAGCTGATAGCACTTACCCAGCTGGCTAACGGAAATCACCGCATCAGAGGACATCAGCAAACCCCTTGCGCGTCTTCTGGAACCAGAAAAATCCACTCCACGCCACCGTCAAAGCCACCAGGGTGTACCAGCCCAGCCCCCAGGCATCCGGTAACCGATTCCAGATCAGCACCTCACGCGTCTGCTCGATGATGAACGCCAGCGGATTCAGAAACAGCCAGCCATGCACCGATGCCGGCATGGCAGACAACGGATAAAAAATCGGGCTCAAAAACATCAGCACCGTAATCACCATCCCCACCATCTGGCTGATGTCACGCAAAAACACCCCCGAGGCCGACAACCACCAGGACAACCCCAGCACCAGCCACAAAAAAGGCAACAGCACCAACGGCAACGTCAGCACCGCCCAGCCCCCGCCATGCCCAGTCACCAACAAAGCCACCAACAGAACCACAAGGTTGATGCCCGCATGAAACAACGCCGAACCCAACGAAACCCAGGGCAGGATCTCCAACGGAAATACCACCCTCTTGACATAATTTGTATTGGCGAGAATCAAGCCAGGTGCCTGAGAAATACACTCGGCAAACAAATTGAAAACAATCAGCCCCGAAAACAGGATCAAGGCAAACTCCACCTTACCCGCCCCCCCGCCAGCCCCGCCCCAGCGCGCCTGAAACACCACACTGAACACAAACGTATACACCGCAAGCATCAAGGCCGGCGTTAAAAAAGACCAGAGCAAACCGATCAACGACCCCCGATAACGCCCCAGCACCTCCCGCCGCACCAGTTGCACGATCAGATAGCGATGACGCCAAGGCAACGAGCACATCGCCCCCGGGCCACAAGGATGATTTACCGCCATAAAAAACCCGCAAACCGCAACGCACGCATCAACAAAGATCCTCAATAACCACACAGCGCCCCATGTCAAAGGCACAAAACCGCGAATTCTAGCAGCCCCACGCAAGGAAGCCCCCGCAGGAAATCCATTGAGGGAGAAAGGGAGAGCCAGCCTAACGCACATGGCATTCATCTCCACCCACAGAGAATGAAACAAGCTTTACCCATCACGCCCACCCCACCCATCCGCCCCTCGAGGGGCGGCTACTGATTTGCTCGCTTCGCTCGGAGATTTAACCCAACTCCGATTTTGTTGTTTCACGTTAACCACCCCAGCCCTTCCTGCCCTTACCCCGCCTTCGGTGGCTCCACCTGCCCCTCTGCCACGGCACGCAGATAGCGGGGGTCGATCACGTTCAGGCTCCCGCCATCGCGCGCCACCACCCCGCGCGCCTGCAACACCTGGAAAACCCGCGTCACTGTTTCACGGCTGGCATTGATCATGATCGCCAGCTCCTGATGCGTGGGCGCATTGGGAATCGACGCCTGCCCCTTGCCCTGCTGCTCGACCAGCTGAACCAGCTGGGCACACACCCGCTGCGCCGGATTCGGCAAGCCCAGCAACGCCCGCTGCGCCGAAACGCTGCGTAAACGCTGCGCCAGACGCAACAACACCTTCTCGGCGATCCCCGGCAACTGCGTAATCAGATTGCGCGCCACATCAGCAGGCAACAACGCCACCCGCGCGCGCGCCACCGCAATCACAAAATCCGAACGCGGCTGACCATCGATCACCGACATCTCGCCGAAATAACTCCCCGGCTCGACGAAATAAAGCCCCACCTCGCGGCCATCCAGCGTGAAATCCACCCCCTGCAACCGCCCCTCGACCAGAAAACACAAAAACTGGCCGACATCCCCCTTGCTGAAAACAATCTCGCGGCGCGCAAAAGAACGCTCCGTCATCAAGCCGGACAAACGCTCCGCCTGCGGGGGCGGCAAGTCTCTCAACAACTCGAGATCTTTCAGATAGTCGGGAACCATCGCCATGTCAAAAGAAGGATCAAAACAGGAGCGGCACGATACCGGCTGAAGTCCGGAACAAATGTGACCTCGCTCACAAACAACAAATCCATCAAGGAATAAAATAGATAGTCTATAACGTGAAACTCGCCCCCGCGTAACCCGTTCTGGCGTCGGCCATGACGTCGACTCCCGTCGGTCGCATGGGTTCCACCCCCGGAGCCGGAATGACGCAAACCGGCTGATGCACGAAAGGAATGTCATGACGAACACCCTGCACCCGGATCATCGACCGCCTGTCACAGCCCGCGCACGCCTGTTCCTGCTGGCACTGCCCCTGCTCGTCGGCAGCGGCATCCTGCCGCTGCACGCAACGGCCACCCCCCTCGAAGCCAATACCAGCACCAATACCAATACCAGCACCACCGCCAGCATCGGCGAAGTCACCCTCAGCATCGGCAGCAGCGAAATCCACCGCGAAGGCCGCGCACAAAGCGTCGGCAAAGGCAGCCCCATCCTCGCCGGCGACATCATCCGCACCTCGGCCAGCGGCCACGTACACGTCCGATTTGTCGACGGCGCACTGCTCAGCGTCCGCCCCCAATCCGTTCTGCATGTCCAGGAATACCGCTACAACCCCGCACGTCCGACCGACTCACTGGTCAAGTTTTACCTCGAAACCGGCATTGTGCGTGAAATCTCCGGCCATGCCGCACAAATGGCCAAAGAACGCTTCCGCCTCAACACCCCGCTGGCCGCCATTGGCGTACGCGGCACCGACTTCATCACCCAAGTCACCGAACAAAGCACCGCCGTCCTCGTCAACCAGGGCGCCATCGTCCTCACCCCGCTCGATGCCGCCTGCAGCGCCAGCACCTTCGGCCCCTGCCAGACCGAACGCTCCCGCGAACTGGCCGACCACATGGGCGGCACCGCCCTGATCTACCGGCAAGCCACCCCCGAACCCGTCCTGCAACCCGTCACCACCCTCAAAGGCATCGAACGCGTCGCCCCGATCCTGCAACCGCAATCCAGCAACGACAACAACGTCACCAACGTAGTTAACGACAGCCGCAACCCGGAAACCCTCCTCGACCTCATCAAGCCCGCCAACAGTCTCGTCTGGGGGCGTTGGGCGCGCGACCCGCGGCCCGGCGACCACCTCAGCGTCGCCTTTGCCGAAGCCCTGCAAGGCAACCGCGTCACCGTCGGCGACGGCTACTACTTCCTCTTCCGCAACGAAAACATCCCCAACCTGCTACCTGCTGCCAGCGGCCAGGCACAATTCAAACTCCAGGACAGCAGCGCACACTACCGCGCCGTCTCCAACGAAATCAGCGCCGCCAAAGTTGAAAAAGGCAGCCTCGGCATCGACTTCAACCACAACACCTTCAACACCCAGCTCACCGTCAGCTACCCCGGCACCTCCGGCACCCAGCAAGAAACCCTCACCGCCAGCGGCACACTCGACCGCCACACCGGCATCTTCCTCGGCAACCCGGCAGACAAAACCACCCGCATCGCCGGCGCGCTCGCCCAAGACATCCGCCAGGCCGGCTACCTCTTCAACAAAACCCTGGGCAACGCCGCCATCAGCGGAGCCACCCTGTGGAACCGCTGAACCCCGCCGCGACCCCGCACACACCGTGGTCACGCCTCGGTCACCTGTCGGCACGCCTGTTCAGCGCACCCTGGCGTGTGCACGCACTATCACTTTTTTCGGCGTCATTGCTTGCGCTCCTGATCAACGCCCTCATCGCCCCCCAACTCGCCCTCTGGGACGAAGCCTCCGCTAGCATCGCCTGGAAACTCGCTGACGACCAACGCCTCGAACGCCGCATCATTCTCGTCGACATCGACGAACGCAGCACCCAGGCCATCGGCCCCTGGCCCTGGCCGCGCGAACGCCAAGCCGAACTCCTCGAAAAACTGAACGCCGCCGGTGTCAGCCTGAAAATGCTCGACATCCTCTTCGAAGGCAACCGCCCAGGCGACGTCCGCCTCGCCCGCGCCCTCGAAACCGGCGCACCCACCATTCAGGCTCAACTCTTCTCGCTCGACCCCAACATCACCATCCGCAGCGGCCAACTCGGCAACCCGCTCCCCTTCGGCAGCGTCTGCCCCCAGCCCAGCGAAGCCGCCCACGGCTACATGGCCAGCGACACAGCACTCACCCCCAACCCCAGCCGCCCCCCGTCCCTCGCCGGCCACATCACCCCACTCATCGACCCCGACGGCACCATCCGCCAAGTCCCCGCCCTGATCTGCTTTGAAGGCCGCAGCTACGCCACCCTCGCCGTAGCCGGCCTGCTCGCCGCCAGCGAAGCCACCCCGAAACTCTGGCAAGAAGACCACCTCCTCGCCCCCGCCTGGTGGCTCGAACTCGGCGCCGCCCGCCTGCCCCTCGACCGCCAAGGCCACCTGCGCGTCTCCTACCAAATGCCGCGCAACGGCTTCCTCTCCCTCTCCGCCCTCGACATCCTCGAAAACCGCGTCCCTGCCGAACTCCTCAAAGACGCCTGGGTACTCATCGGCGCCACCGCCTTCGGCGCACGCGACGTCGTCCCCACCCCCCTCGGCCGCGCCGTCAGCGGCATCGAAGTCCACGCCCAGATCCTCTCCGCCCTCCTCGACGGCCGCAGCCCCTACCGCCCCCAAGGCGCCCCCCTCTGGCCATGGCTCGCTGGCGGCCTCGGCGCGCTCCTGCTCCTGCTCGCCCTGCGCCTCGCCCCGCGCGCCCCCCACCTCGCCCTGCCACTCGCCACCCTCATCAACCTCACCGCCCTGTTCGCCGCCAGCAGTGCCCTCCTCCTCAACGCCCACCTCTGGCTCGGCTGGACCACCCCCGCACTCTTCCTCCTCCTCGCCGCCACCCTGCTCGGTGTCGCCGAATACGCCCGCAGCCGCTTCGAACGCGAACGCCTCTACCGCAACCTCGCCAGCTACCTCCCCGAACCCGTCGCCCGCCAGATCGCCACCCACGAACCCATCGCCCAGGTTCAGGCCACCCGCCGCGAAGCCACCATCCTCCACGCCGACCTCCGCAACTTCTCCGCCTACTGCGAAGGCCGCCCCCCCGAAGAAACCGCCATGGTGCTACACCTCTTCTTCACCACCGCCAGCCGCATCGTCGAAGCCCACGGCGGCGTCGTCGAACAAATGGTCGGCGACAGCCTGCTCGCCGTCTGGAACGGCTCCCGCCCCAACCCCGCACACACCACCCACGCCCTCCAGGCCGCCGCCGACCTCTGGCGCACCTGCGCCCCGCAACTCCCCCACATCGAAAGCGACGACACCCCACCGCTCGATCTCGGCATCGGCCTCGAAACCGGCAGCGTCCTCATCGGCTCCTTCGGCTCCGCCGAACGCCGCACCCACACCGTCCTCGGCGAAGCCGTCACCGTCGCCACCCGCCTGCAAGCCCTCACCGGCGAACTCGCCTACCCCATCCTCATCGGCCCCAGCCTCGCCCTCGCCCAACGCAAACACACCGCACTCCACCGGCTCGGCGACTTCCTCCTCACCGGCCTGGCCCGCCCGCACAGCGTCTACGCCCTCCCCATTGAGCTCCCCCCCAGCCGCCTGCACCTGGTGCACACATCCCAGCGCAACGCCGCCTGAGCCACACCCCGCAGGCACCCGCGCGACTTTGCCCGGCACCTCCGCCCGACACCTGACCGACGCCGAACGCCTGCTCTGACAACAACGCCGCGCCCACCGCCCAAGGCCACCGGGTTCTACGCTACGGGAACCACGACATCCTCATCCGAACCAAAAGCATCATGACCGCCATCCTCCAGGCACTGGAAGAACAACAAACACCGCAACCTGAAACACCCCACCCACCGAGGGGAGCAAAACATCGCCCACCTGCCGGAAAAGAAGCACAAAACATCCCGCGATCCAAACGTCCCGGCACCCCATTCACGCTAAAATCCGCCACCGCACTCTCACGCTCCCCCGCCTGGCGACGGCACACCGCGCATTGAAACCTCTTCCCCGCACCCTGCAAGCCATCGGCCTGACCCTGATCCTCGGCCTGCTAACGCACCCCGCCCCCGGCTGGAGTGCGACCGACACCCCCGGCGAAATCTCCTCCGCCCCCCCCCTTGACTGTCCGGCCAGTTTCCCCACCGCCCCACCCGTCGAGCGCGCCCAGAAATACCGCGAAGCCCAACGCCTCGAGCCCTTAGGCGACGCCTGCCAGCACCGTACCGACTATTTCGCCTACCACGGCAGCCTGCTACTCAACCTGAACCGCCCGCAAGAAGCCGCCATCGCCCTCGAAAAAGCCCTGCTGCTCGCCCCCGAGCTCGGCGGCGCACAACTCGACTACGCCCAAGCACTCGCCGAACTCGGCCAGATCGCCGCCGCCCGCCACCTCGCCAGCGACATTGCCAGCCGCCCCGACCTCCCCCCCGGCCTGCAAACCTGGCTACAAAGCCAGATCGGCGACTGGCAAGGCAGCGGCTGGCGCACCGCCTGGAGTCTCGACCTCCTCAGCGGCCACGAAAACAACCTCAACGGCTCCCCCGACATCCGCTTCCTCACCCTCACCCTACCCGGCGGCAACGTCGAGCTCGAACTCGAAGGCAAAGAAGGCCGCCAACCCGGCAACACCTTCAAAAGCGACCTCCTGCTCGCCGCCGCCCACCCCCTCGGCAGCGGCCTCATCCAACTCGGCGCCCAGCACCTCAACCGCAGCAGCCACGGGCTCCCCGCCACCCGGCAAGAACTCAACACCCTCAACCTCACCTACCACCACCCCCTCTGGAACGGCCAACTCGGCGGCCGCCTCGAACACACCCGCATCCAGATCGGCAACGACCCCGCCTACACCGGCCAGAACAGCAGCCTGCTCTACCAGATCGCCCCCACACTCACCCCCGAACCCTGCAATCTCAGCCTCGGCGGCAATAGCGAACAACGCAACTACCCCGGCGCACGCCACCAAAATGGCCAATACCGCGGCCAGCTCCTCCACTACGGCTGCCGCTGGGACACCTGGCAAATCAACCTCAGCCTGCAACACGGCACCGACCACGCCCGCAACCCGCAACGGCTCGGCGGCGACCAACAACGCAACGACCTCACCCTCGCCATCGGCCACCGCATCGACAACCACCGCATCACCCTCGCCCTCAGCGACACCCAAGCCCGCGACGCCACCCCCTACAGTCCACTGCTCGGCAACACCCCCCGCCAGATCAACCGCCAAACCGCCCGCCTCCACTGGGAATACCCCCTCACCCCCCACTGCGCCCTGATCAGCCAACTCGAACACACCCGCCAAACCAGCAACATCAACCTCTTCGGCATGAACAACCAAGCCCTCTACCTAGGCATCCGCCTCCACAGCCAATAACCCCCGCAGCCAATTATTCAATGGGGTCAGACTCGATTGATCCATCATGACGCCTCTTGTTTTCCCGATTTCCTGTTCCCGCCCTTGGGCAGCGGGCTGGCGCGGCGGTTGAGTTGAGTTGCGATTTTCTCCCTGAAATGTTCGCTTCCCAGCACCCATGCCTTGTTGATCGACGCCCTCACCTCTTCCAGCGTTTTTTCGTCAAAATGCGCCTCGAACAGTGCCCGGTAAGCCGCCTGCCGCTCATCGACCGAGCCGCCCAAGGCAAGAAAGAGCGGGTGCGGGGTCAGCAGTGCATCATTCTCGCCCAGAGCGTTTCCACGGTAACTTGACCAGGGATATTCTGCCGGGTGGCCGACCATGCCGGCCCGCACCGGATTGAGCTCGATATAGCGATAGCACGTCAGCGCATAGGCTTCGCTGTCAATCAGGCTAGCCTTGTAACGTCCCTCCCACAGCGTGCCACTGCGGCGGTAAGTGTCGTTGAAATACTGGACATAATAGCGCCCCAGCATCTGGATCATTTTTGAAATGCCCTCCGCTGTGCGAGGCGTAACCAGCAAATGCACATGATTCGTCATCAACACATAGGCGTGGATGTCGCATTGATGCTTCCTGGCGGCATCCTGCAACTTGCTGCGGTAAAAACAGTAATCCTCGTCGGCATAGAAAATAGGGTCGCGGTTATTGCCGCGCACAATCACATGCTGCGGATGGCCGGGCAGGACAAAACGCGGAAGACGTGCCATGTGTCGCTCACCAAGTCATCGAAAAGCACAGAATACCGCCCGTAGGACGGAAAATCAATCGAGTCTGACCCCATTGACCCGCTACTTGGCAATGCCAAGGAAAACAGCCAGGCAGCGGTCGACTTCCACCAGAGTATTGAGATCGATTCGGCCGAACGCAGGGCCGATCTTTTCGCGCTTGATGGTCATGGCTTTGTCGATCATCACCTGCGACTTTTTCTGCAACCCGTTGTCGGCATCCGGGGCAACACTCACGCGCAGCAGCGGTGCACCGACCAGCGTGCTGGAAATCAGCAACACCGTGACGGTGGTGTGCTCATCAAACTGATTGGCCTGGATCACCAGCGCAGGCCGAGGCTTACCAAAGTCGCCGGTGAGCGCAATGGTAACAAGGTCGCCGCGCATCAGGCTTCCCAGCCGTCGATGTCGGTTAGTGCCTCGTCCATGAATTGCTCCAGAGTGTGATCCCGGGCATCCGCTTGGGCAACCAGTCTGGACTGGCGTCGGCACTCGTCAGCGAAGTCAGGACGCCGGGTGTCCGGCACCCAGATTTGAACGGGCCGCAGGCCTGCCATGCGCAAGGCGTCGCGACGCTTTTGTACGCGTATTGCAGTTGGGGTGACCATCATGGACTCCTACACATGTTACATGTAGCAATTGTAGGGCGCGATCGGCAGGAGCACAATAGCTACACGTCAATGGGGTCAGACTCCATTCACGTCAATGGGGTCAGACTCCATTGATTATTGCTCGATTGCCGTGTTGTGGATTATTGCTCGATTGCCGTGTTGTGAAACGGGAAATCAATGGAGTCTGACCCCATTGATCCTGTGACCCCATTGATCCTGACCCCATTGATC
>JAGOVA010000016.1 GCA_018061005.1 Sterolibacterium sp.
GGGGGGCGTGGTTCACAAATAAAAAACCCCCTCCCGAGGCCACCCGCCGCCCCCGTTGGGGTTTTTTTTTGCACTTAACCCCCCCCCCCCCCAGTACGGTAAGCCTTGCGTGCAGTTCAGCCTGTGCCGACAGACGGAGGACGAGCATTTTGAGACCATCGCCTCGCCCCGTGTCAATGACATGGGGCTGCGTCAATACTCCAGGGGATGTTCGGGCATGTACTCATCGAATGAAGCGGCACTGCCCTGGTTGAATCGCGCCATCAACCGGCTACCGCGTCAGCGCACCACTTTGCGTGCACGCCTGCTGCGCTACGGCTTTGCCCTGGCCACGGTGGCAGCGGCCTGGTTCAGCCGGGACTTCATCGGCAGGCCGGATCTCGGCCTGCCGCTACTCACCTTTTTCAGTGCGGCCGCCTTATCCACGGTCATTGTCGGCATCGGCCCGGGGCTGCTGGCCAGTGCGCTGGGCATGGCGCTGGGCACCTGGCTCTACATGCCGCCCTACCATGCCTTCAGCTTCGAATTTGCCTCGGGCAATGTGCTTTCCAACGTGCTGTTTGCCTTCAACGAAGCCCTGCTCTGCCTCGCACTCAAGGCAATGCAGGTGCATCGAGACAAATACCAGGCCAACCGCGCACTGCTGGCCGCCGTGGTTGAAGCCACGCCTGACGCGATTTACGTCAAAAATCGCGACGGTGCTTACCAATACTGCAACACCGCCGCCGCACAGCGCACCGGGGCGCAGGCCGAACACATTCTGGGGCGGCGCGCAGAAGAGCTTTTCCCCGCCGAAGAATCCCGCCCCATGCGTGAAGAAGACCTGGCCGTCATGAATGCCGGCCAGATCATGAACTTCGAAAACACGCTTCATGACCACAACGGCGAGCCGCGCGTCTGGCTGTCTACCAAGGGGCCGCTGCGTGACGAACACGGCCAGATGCGCGGGATTTTCGGCATCGACCGCGACATTACCGAGCTGCGTCGTGCCGAGGAAGAAACGCGGCTGGTGGCGCGCGTCTTTGACATGGCGGCCGAAGGCATCGTCATTACCGACCCGATGAAGCGCATCCTCAACACCAACGAAGCCTTCACCACGCTGACCGGCTATGCCCGCGAGGAGGTCATCGGCCAGGGCTTGAGCCTGCTCAACTCCGGCCGCCACGATCAAGATTTTTACGCCGCAATGTGGCACGCGCTGCTCAAGAGCGGCAAGTGGGAAGGCGAAATCTGGAACCGCCGCAAGAATGGCGAGCTGCATCTGGAATGGCTGTCGATCAGCACCGTCAAGGATGCCCAGGGGCGCGTGCTCAACTACATCGCCGTGTTCCGCGACATCACCGTGGTGCGCGGCTCGCAGCAACGCATGGACTTTCTGGCGACCCACGACGAACTCACCGCGCTACCCAACCGCATCCTGCTGATCGATCGCCTGCAACTGGCGGTCAAACGCGCAATCCGCACCGACCAACGGCTGGCGGTGCTACTGATCGACCTCGACAACTTCAAGGACATCAACGACAGCCTCGGCCACCATCATGGCGACGAACTGCTGCTGCAAGCCGCAGGAAGGCTGACGGAATGTGTGCGCCGTGAAGATACCGTGGCACGCATGGGCGGTGACGAATTCGCCATCCTGCTGGAAAACAGTGACAAGGAAACAGTGACCCACACGGCAGAACGCATCCTCGCGCGGCTCGCCAAAGGCTTTCAGCTGGGCGGGCAGGCCTGTCATGTCTCGGCCAGCATCGGTGTCAGCGTTTTTCCGGATGACGCGACCGAACAGGGTGAGCTGTTGAGCCATGCCGACAGTGCCATGTACCGCGCCAAGGAAAGTGGCCGCAATGCCTGGCGGTTCTTCAGCGAGGAAATGGCCGAGCGTTCGCGCAAGCGGCTCGCCACCGAGCGCGGCCTGCGGCGGGCATTGTTAAACGATGAGCTGTTCATCGAATACCAGCCCCAGGTCGATCTGGCCAATGGCCGCCTGATCGGTGCGGAAGCACTGATCCGCTGGCGTTGCGAGGGGCGCATCGTACCGCCACTGGAGTTCATTCCGGTGGCTGAAGAAAGCCATCTGATTGTTGAAATCGGTGAATGGGTCGTCGCCACCGTCTGCCGCCAGCTGCACGTCTGGCAGGCACAAGGCCACACGCCCTTCAATGTCAGCGTGAATCTTGCCGCACGCCACTTCCAGCAGGCGGACATGGTCGAACGCCTGTGCCATATCGTCCGCAGCAGCGGTATCGACGCGCAGCGCATCTGTCTGGAGATTACCGAAGGCGCGCTGGAAAACGTCGACGTCGCCATGAAGATGCTGAAGGAATTCGAGGCGTTCGGCTTCGCGATCAGCGTCGATGACTTTGGCACGGGCTTTTCCTCGCTCTCTTACCTGAAACGCTTTCCCCTGCACGAGCTGAAAGTCGATCGCAGCTTTGTCAGTGGCATCGTCGACGACCGCGACGATGCGGCCATCACTTCGGCCATCGTCGCCCTCGCCGACAACCTGACCCTGCGGGTGGTGGCCGAAGGCATCGAAACCGATGCACAACGACGGGCGCTGCAGGGCATGGGCTGCCGGATCGGCCAGGGCTATTTCTTCTCCCGCCCGCTGACGGCGGAGCGTTTCGATGAATGGCTGCAGACCCGCACGGAGGCTCACGCATGAAGCCCAACATCCTGTTTCGCAACCTGATCGCGGTCTATCTGACGGTGATTGTCGGGGTCTGCCTCACCATCTACCTGTTCAACGATCAGTTCAACCATCTGCTGCTCGAAACGCTCGGCCTGTCGGCCACCCAGGCGGGCATCGTCGGTGCCGTGCTGATGATTACCATCGCGTTCATTGTCCAGCGGCTGACCGCCCGGTTGTTTTATGGCGACCCGATGTTTGGCCTGGAAAGCCATCTGGCGGAATGCAAAATTCGCCAGGAAACCTGGCAAGCCGCGCTGGCTCAGGTGAGCGACGAATTGCGCGAAATCACCACCTACAACGGCGTTCTGCGCCAGCAGCTGGAGCGCATCACCACCGACACCGAGCAGGCGGCCTACGATATCGTCAGCCGCCTGCAGGCCATCGACGGCGTGATCGAAGACCTGAATTCCCTCGTCACCCAAAAATCCAGCACCTCCAGCAAACTGCTGGAAAGTGCCGAGGCACGCATCGACCACAACCGCGAGTTGCTGTGCACACTCGACCACTACATCAAGCAGCGACTGGAAAATACCGAAACCGAACGAAGCCGCGTCGAGCAGGTGGTGAAGGAAATCCAGTCGCTCGACAATCTGGCGCAGATCGTTCGCAGCATTTCCAGCCAGACCAATCTGCTGGCACTCAACGCGGCCATCGAAGCAGCCCGCGCTGGTGAAGTCGGCCGCGGTTTTGCCGTGGTCGCCAATGAAGTCCGCAAGCTCTCCACCGCCACCGATGCGGCGGTGAATCAGATCACCGAGGGCATCCAGACGGTTAATCGCTCAACGCTGGCGCATTTCGAGGACAAGCTCTCCAGCAGCCAGATCGAGGCGGAAAAAAATGCCCTGCAAAGTTTCGTCACCCAGCTCGACCATCTGGGCAGCAGCTATCAGGAGCTGACCGACCACGAGGCCAGCACCATGGAGCAGATCGGCGTGAGCAGTGGGCAACTCAGCGAGATGTTCATGGATGCGCTGGCCAGCGTCCAGTTTCAGGACGTGGTGCGCCAGCAGGTCGAACAGGTGGCCGCCGCCCTGAACCAGCTCGACAGCCATGCCCACACACTGGCTCGTCGCCTTGAAGCGGTCGAAGATAGCGAATTCACCTACACGCCGATTGCACAGCAACTGGAACAGATGTTCGACCGCTATGTGATGAGCTCACAGCGCGACTCGCACCGGCAGGCGACGGGGAATCAGACGGCCACCGCCAGCCTGCTGGCCGCCAGCCGCCCGGCTCCGGCACTGACCAAGGTCGAGCTGTTCTGATTCAGCGTTGAATTTACGTTGAATTTGCGTTGAATCTGCGTTACTTGCCACGCGGGGCCGTCAACGTTTCGACACGCAAAGCCTCTTCCAGCGCGGCCTGATCCATCAAGCCGGATTCCCGCACCAGCTCGGCCACGCCCCGCCCGGTTTTCAACGCTTCACGCGCAATGCGGGTGGCGTTCTCGTAACCGATGTATGGATTGAGCGCGGTGGCGAGCCCCGCCGAGGTTCGCACACGCTCGGCGAGCAAGGTTTCATTGGCGGTGATTCCGGCCACACAATGCCGCGACAGGGTGCGACAACCGGCCGCCAGATGCTGGATGCTCTTGAACAGGCTGTGGGCAATGATCGGCTCAAAGGCATTGAGCTGAAGCTGGCCAGCCTCGGAGGCCATCGTGATGGTGATGTCATTGCCGATGACCTCGTAGGCAATCTGGTTCACCACTTCCGGAATGATCGGGTTGACCTTGCCCGGCATGATGCTGGAACCGGCAGCACGCGGCGGCAGGTTGATTTCATTGAAGCCCGCCTGCGGGCCGCTGGAAAGCAGGCGCAGGTCGTTGCAGGTTTTTGACAGTTTGCAGGCCACCCGCTTGAGCACGCCGGAAAGCTGGACGAACGCCCCGGTATCTTGCGTGGCTTCGATCAGGTTTTCTGCCGACACCAGCGGCAGATTCGTTAGGTCGGCCAGATACTGCACCGCCAGCCGGGTGTAGCGGATGTCGGTATTGATGCCCGTGCCAATCGCCGTCGCCCCCAGGTTGATTTCCCGAATCAGGCTGATCGCCTCACCCAGCCGCGCTTCATCTTCACCCAGCATGACGGCATAGGTGGAAAACTCCTGCCCCAGCGTCATCGGCACGGCATCCTGCAACTGGGTGCGCCCGAGTTTGAGAATATCGCGGAACTCGTGCGCCTTGGCAGAAAAAGCCAGACGCAGTTCGGCCATCGCATCGAGCAGCTCACGGATCGCCAGACAGGCCGCCACCGACAGCGCGGTGGGGTACACGTCATTGGTGCTTTGCGACATGTTGACGTGATTGATCGGGTGCAGACGTTCGTAATCGCCGCGCGTGCAGCCCAGCAACTCCAGCGCGCGATTGCAGATCACCTCGTTGGCATTCATGTTGGTCGATGTCCCCGCGCCCCCCTGGATCACATCCACCACAAACTGGTCGTGCAACGCCCCGCCCGCAATCTCGCGGCAGGCCGCGATGATGGCCTCGGCCAGCACTTCATCGAGTTCGCCCAGATCACGATTGGCCAGCGTCGCCGCCTCTTTGACCAGCGCCAGCGCGCGGATCAGATCGGGGTAAATACTGATGGGCTGACCGCTGATCGGGAAATTTTCCAGTGCGCGCAGGGTGTGGATGCCCCAGTACGCCTCGGCGGGAATGACGCGCTCGCCCAGCAGATCGTGTTCGATACGGGTAGGCCGCATGATGTTCTCCAGTTCAGAGGTGATGCCGGTAAAACTCGCGTAACGAAGCATAACGCTCGGCGCGCAGCTTGCGAACCTGGCCGATGGCACGCTCGACCGGCACGCCCAGTTGCGTAAGGGTTTCGGCCGCAATCATCAGGCTGCCTTCGAGCACTTCGGGGATGACCTCGGTTGCCCCGGCCTGTTTGAGCCGCGCCACATCGCTTTCGTCGGCCGCACGCACGATGACCGGCAGACCCGGACGATGCGTGCGGACATGATGCAGCACGCGCAAGGCGGAAGGCGTGTCGGGATAGGTAATCACCACCGCCCGGGCGCGCGCCAGACCAGCGGCCTGCAACACCTCCCAGCGATCGGCATTACCAAACACCACCGTTTGCGCGGGCGTGCCCTGTGGCTCTGGCGCAGCCCGTGCTTTCGTGCCGGAAACACGATTCAAGTCCAGATCCAGTGCAATGCAGGCGATGTTTTCCGTCGCCAGAAACTGGCTGACCTGCTGGCCGGTGCGGCCATAGCCACAGAGGATGACGTGCTGCTCCAGCGGCATGCTGCCCACCGCCACATCGTGGATTACCTTGGCATCGTGCGCCCAGCGTCCACGCGCCATGCGCGCCCCCAGCCGTCCGGCATGGCCGATGACACCAGGCGCAAGAAACATCGACAGCAACATCGCCGACAGGGTGAGCTGAAAAGTCTCCGCATCGATCAGCTTGAGCTGATGCGCCAGACCGATCAGCACCAGGCCAAACTCGCCCGCCTGCGCCAGCTGCCCGGTGGTTCGCAGGGCAACATCGAGCGGGCTGCGCGCGGCCAGCGTGACCAGCAAAACCACCAGTGCCTTGCCGCCGATCAGCAGCAGCACGGCTAGCAGCAGGTACGCCAGATGCCCCAGCATGAAGCCAGGATCGAGGTGCATGCCGACGGTGACAAAAAACAGCCCCAGCAGCACATCGCGAAAAGGCTGCACATCCGCCTCGACCTGATGCCGGTAACGCGTCTCGGAAATCAGCATGCCGCCCACAAATGCACCCAGCGCCAGCGACAACCCGGCGTAATCCGTCAGCCAGGCCAGCGCCACGATGATCCACAAGATCGCCAGCATGAACAGCTCTGGCGAGCGCAGATGCGCCACGGCATCGAACAGCCGCCGCATCAGATGCTGCCCCAGCCAGATCAGGATGACCAGCACCACGCTGGCCTCGGCCAAAGCGCGCAGCAAAGCCGTCGCCAGATGTTCGCCCGGTGCGGCCAGTGCGGGCAGCAGGATCAGGCAAGGCACCACGGCCAGATCCTGAAACAGCAGCACCCCCATGGTCTGCCGCCCGGAACGGGAATGCAGCTCGAAACGCTCCGACAACATGCGCGCCACGATGGCGGTCGATGACATCGCCACCGCGCAGCCCACCGCCAGCCCGCTACGCCAGTCCTGCTGATAAACGAGAATCGTGCCCAGCGTGGTCGCCGCCGCCGTCAGCAGCATTTGTGCAGCACCCAGACCAAACACCAGGGAACTCATCGCCTTGAGCTGGCGCAGATTGAATTCCAGACCGATGGAAAACATGAGAAAGACCACGCCAAACTCGGCAATCGCCTCGACCGAGGCACTGCCATCGACCAGTGCCAGACCATGCGGCCCCAGCAGCGCGCCGATCACCAGATAGGCCAGGATGCTCGGCAACCCCAGCCGCCGCGCCAGGGCGACGGCCAGCACGGCGGTGGTGAGCAGGAGCGTGAGCGAGAACAGAGGCGTCATAGAGTAAGATCATGCCATTTTTTACCGGGTTTTCGCATGCGTCTCTTACGTTTCTTACATTCGAGCTTACTACCGCTGCTTTTGTGTCCCTGTCTGCTCCTGCTCACCCCCGGCTCGGCGCTTGCCATAACGCCTGAAACAGGGGCATTACACGGATTATCTGTGGCCGGTATTCCCATCGAGTTTTTCCTGTTCGGCCTGACCTTGCTGGGCGTCATGCTGCTGCACAAACATAGTTTTCGGGTCGGTTTAACCGGCATGCTGGTCATCGCAACCTACAAGATCCTGTTCTCCAGTTTCAGGGAAGGTGCCGGTATCGCAGGATTCGTCGCCCACATGGCGCACGAATGGGTGATGCTGACCAACCTGCTGGGGCTGCTCATGGGCTTTGAACTGCTTTCGCGGCATTTTGAAAAGAGCCGGATTCCGGTTATTTTGCCGCGCTACCTGCCCGCAGGCTGGAAGGCCGGTTTTGCCCTGCTGGTCATGGTATTTGTGCTTTCCGGCTTTCTCGACAACATCGCCGCCGCCCTGATCGGGGGAGCCATGGCGCATCAGGTTTTCAAAGCACGCGTGCATATCGGCTATCTGGCCGCCATCGTCGCTGCCGCCAATGCCGGTGGTGCAGGGAGCGTGCTGGGAGACACGACCACCACCATGATGTGGATCGACGGCGTTAGCCCACTGGATGTACTGCACGCCTATGTCGCCGCCGCAGTCGCGCTTTGCTTTTTTGGCATCATCGCTGCCCGGCAGCAGCATGCCTACGCCCCCATCATCCAGGGCGCCCACACCCACACCCGCGTGGATGGCGCACGCCTGAGTATCGTTCTGGCCATACTCATCGCGGCCATGCTCACCAACATCCTCGTCAATGGCCCCCTCAAAGCCTACGCAGATACCGCTCCTTTTCTTGGCCTGGCAGTCTGGCTCACCATTCTGCTGACTTCCGGCTGGCGTCGCCCGGACTGGGAAGTGCTACCGAACACCCTGCAAGGCGCGTTGTTCCTGCTCTGCCTGGTCACCGCCGCCTCGATGATGCCGGTGGAACATCTGCCCACCGCATCCTGGCCCACCGCACTCGGGCTGGGCTTCGTTTCCGCCGTGTTCGACAACATCCCGCTCACCGCGCTGGCACTCAAGCAGGGCGGATACGACTGGGGCGTGCTGGCCTATGCCGTCGGCTTTGGCGGCTCGATGCTGTGGTTCGGTTCATCGGCCGGCATTGCCCTGACCAACATGTACCCTGAAGGAAAATCGGCCGGGCTGTGGCTGCGGCACGGCTGGCATGTCATCGTTGCCTATGTGATCGGCTTTTTTGTGCTGATGGCCACACTCGGCTGGGAACCCCATGAGCCACACAAACCAGCCCACGCCCAGCAAGGCTCGACCACAAACGCCCACCGCTGAGCACAAACCCCAGCCCCATGAAGCAGCACCGCAACCTCGCACTCGGGCTGGCACTGGCCGCCTATTTTCTGGCGTTCTTTCATCGCGTCGCCCCCGCCGCACTCGCCGACGATCTGGGGGCGGCCTTTCATATGGATGCCGCCGAACTGGGGCTGCTGGCCGCCACCTACTTCATCATCTACACCCTGATGCAGATTCCCGCCGGCATCCTGGCCGATACACTCGGGCCGCGCCGCACCCTGTTCATCGGTGGTCTGGTGGCCGGTATCGGCTCGCTGCTGTTTGGCCTGGCGGCGGATTTCACCGCCGCCTTCAGTGGCCGTGCCCTGGTCGGGCTGGGGGTGTCGGTGGTATTCATCGCCATGCTGAAAATTGTCGCCCTCTGGTTCGAAGCCCGCCGTTTCGCCACCCTCGCCGGCCTGTGCACCCTGCTGGGCAACTGTGGTGCCATCGCAGCCGGTGCGCCCCTCGCCTGGCTGATGCTGCACACCTCATGGCGCGCCGTCTTCATCGGTGCCGGCCTGCTTTCCCTGCTGATCGGCACACTCTGCCTGCTTTACATCAAGGAACCACCCCACTCCACCCCGGCTCGCATGGGTCGCATGGATCGCACTGCTGCTCTGAGCGGGCTGCAACAGGTGCTCGGCAACCGCGCCACCTGGCCCGGCTTCTTCGTTAATTGCGGCATGGCCGCGAGTTTCTTCAGCTTTGCCGGGCTCTGGGCCGGCCCCTACTTCACACAGGCACTGGGGATGACACGCGAACAGGCCGCCGCCCATGTCAGCCTTTATTTCATCGGCTACGCACTGGGCGCACTGCTGCTTGGCACCCTCTCCGACCGCCTCGGCCGCCGCAAACCCCTGATCGTCGGCGGCAGCCTGCTGCACCTGGCCGGCTGGCTGGTCTGGCTCTACGCCCCGCCCTCCAGCAGCGGCTGGAGCCAGCTTCTGTGTGTCGCCATGGGTTTTTTCACCGCCAGCTACACCCTGACCTGGGCCTGCGCCAAGGAGGTCAACCCGCCCCTGCTCTCCGGCATGGCCACCAGCGTGGTCAATGTGGGCGTATTTCTCGGCCCGGCACTCCTGCAACCCTTGACCGGCTGGGCGTTAGATCAACACTGGCAACTCAGCCAGGGCATCACCCTCAACGGCATGCGCGTGTATACCGCCGCCGATTTCCGCATCGGCCTGTGGCTGATGGCAGCCGCCGCCGCGCTGGGCTGCCTGGCCACCCACTGGCTGCACGATACGCGCCATCACATCCCCAAAGAAAGCCCCGCATGAAAGCCCTCCTGCTCTTCGCCCACGGCGCACGCAATCCCGACTGGGCACGCCCCATCCTCGCCGTGCGCGACACCATCCGTCGCCGCGAACCCGGCACGCCCGTCGAAGCCGCCTTCCTCGAATTCATCCCCCCCACACTGCCCGAAGCCGTCGAGCAATTACTGCAAACGGGCTGCGATGAAATCGTCATCGTACCCATGTTCATGGCGCAAACCGGCCACACCCAGCGCGACCTGCCCGCCCTGCTCGACACCCTGCGCGCCCGTCACCCCGGCCTGCAACTACGCGTGGCCGCCCCCATCGGCGAAGCCCCAGCCGTGGTCACCGCCATCGCCGAATACGCGCTGCAGGCCTGAGCGGCAGGCAGGTTACGCGAGCTGCAACTGCTGCGCCGGATCTTTCACCAAGGTCAGCAATGCTAAGGTTGTGAGCCCCCGGCCACCCCGGGGCAATCGTCCAGCAGCCTGTTGGACAATTTGCTCATCCGGCAACAAACGGTTGCGTGACATCGTCTCCGCGCAGGCGGGAACCCACGCAGACCATCCGTCGATCACCATGGATTCCCGCCTGCGCGGGAATGACGGGGTAGGGATGCCACCGCATGGCGAGTGCAATAGGGTGCGATAGGGTTCAATACTTGATTGCCGGATCAATATCTGCGCTTGCGTCCGCTCATCATGGCGCGTAGCAGGTTTTCACGATGACGCAGGCTGCTGAACACGACCCCGGCGACATGCAAGCCGACTAGCAGGAGCGTGCCATTGGCCAAGGCTTCATGGACTTCTTCCATCGCCTCGCTGCCCCAATATGCATCTGTGGTCAGCAGCCAGCCGGTGCTGCCTGTGCCGATCAGCATCAGCAGCAAGGCCACGATCATTGCCGCGCCGGCCGGGTTATGCCCCAGATAACGTGCCTCGCGATGCGCCAGCAGATCTTGCAGATAAGCGATCAGCTTGCGCGGCGAGGGGACGAAGCTGGTAAAGCGCGCGTACTGCGTGCCCACCAGCCCCCATAGCAGACGAAACGTGACCAGCCCGAGCACGGTAAAACCGAAGATTTGATGCCATTCGCCGCCATCATCGCCGAGCGCGTAGGCACTGAAGAAGGCCAGCACCAGTGACCAGTGAAAGATCCTGACCAGCGGATCCCACACCCGCACGGTTTCAGCTTGTGCCGGGCACTCGGTCGAAGCGGCGGCGGGGCTCATTTCTTGCCTGCCTGGCTCACCACGCTGGCATCGACAGGATTCACGAAAAGTTCGAGTTTCTTGCCGTCCTTGTCTTTGGCATAAACCTCATAGCAGCTTCCATTGGATTTGACCTTGCCGACGCTGTAGCCCTGGGCTTCGATTTTCGTTTTGACATCGTCCGTCTTCAGCCATTTGGATTGCGGCTCACGCGTACATTCACCGTCGTAGCTGGAAGCCAGCGCGCCGCATGACAAGGTCGCCAGCGTCAGTGCCGTTACAAGTTTGATGGTCTGGGTATTCATGGTATTTCCTTTCAGAAGTTTGAAGTTGAACTTGAGGCTGGTCCGGCAAACGTCAGTGGATACAGTGATACCAACGTACCGACATGCCGCGATGCCATAAGGCATGTCGAGATATTGAAACCTGTAGCTGAAGCGAAGCTTAAGAAGGAAAAAATATTTGCTGGCCAGAAAAATTCAGTCCGCAAGCAGCCCACGCAATAAAGCATGACGTGCGCGATCCGGCACGCTAGCCCGGATCGCTCTCGCTATCAATCATCCGAGACACTCTGGTAAATCTCTTCTTCCTGCGCGAAATGCAGGCGGAGTATCGCTTCCATGGCATGCAACATGCGCTGCAGTTCACGCAATGTGGCAGCGACATCTACGGCATCGACAATATTGGCAGCATCGTCAGTCTGCGCCTGCAAACGACTGACAGCCGCGCTGAACAAACGATGCAGACGGAATATCTCGCGATGCGCGTGGCTCATCGCGGCCAGTGGATCATCGCCGCCCAGCAGGGTGGCCAGCGCAGGGTACACCTCGCGGTCATCGGCGCTTTCATGCGGCAGCAGTTGTTTCTGCAAAACTGTATCGAGTGCCACCAGCAGCGGCACGGCGGCTGCCGGTGTCATCAAGGACAGCCGTGTGGCAAGCTCCTCCAGATGATCGAGCAGCGGCACCAGTTGCTGATGATCCGCCCGCAATCGCGCCACAGTTTCAGGGGGGAAACGATAGCGGATGGCACGCAACGGGCGTATCCGCAAGACTCGCAACGCATTAAAAATGACCGCCACATCGATGGCTTCCTGCAACAGTGCGCCATGCAGGGGAGCGAGCAGCCCCAGTGCTGCAGCCAGCATCGCCAGCAATGAAAGCCCCATGCCCGCAAACACGCTCTGCAAGGCAATCTGCCGTGTTTGCCGGGCAATGTGCAAGGTTTCCGCCAGACGATCGAGGCGATCCGTGAGCAGCACGATATCTGCCGCTTCGGCCGAGGCGGTCGCACCGCGCGCGCCCATGGCCACGCCCACCGTGGCTGCGGCCAGCGCGGGGGCATCATTCACACCATCGCCCACCATCAGCGTCGCCCCCGTCGCGCGGGCAGCGTGGATGGCGGCCAGCTTGTCCGCCGCGCTTTGCCCGGCCAGCACCTCATCCACCCCCAACCCCACGGCCACCGTTTCAGCCACTTCACGCCGGTCACCGGTCAACATCACGATGCGCTCCACGCCCGCACGCCTCAGTAGCCGCAAGGCCCGCGGTGTTTCCAGCCGCACCTGATCGGCCAGCAGCAACGTCCCGGCAAACACGCCGTCAATGGCGACCAGCACAGCGGCACGGCCTTCGTAGCTGCTGCGCTCCAGCAGTTCGCGCACAGGCTGCGGCACGCTGGCCATGCGCGCCACATAGTCGAGTGTCCCCACGACCAGCTGCTGATCATCGACCCGCCCTTGCAGCCCGGCACCGGGAACCTCCGTCACATCGACGGGAATGCTCAGGGAAAGCGAACGTGCGCGCGCAGCGGCCACCACCGCCCCCGCGATGACGTGACGGGACATCTGCTCCAATGATGCAGCCCGCCTGAGTAGTTCGTTGTCATCAACACAACCCACACAGCCCGCATTTTCGATGCGGATCAGTTTCGCCTGCCCGCCGGTCAGGGTTCCGGTCTTGTCGAAAAACAGGGTGCGCGCCAATGCCAGTGCCTCCAGCGCACCACCGCCCTTGACCAGCACCCCGCGCTGCGCGCAGCGGGAAATGGCCGAAACCACTGCCACCGGCACCGCCAGGATGAGCGGGCAAGGTGTCGCCACCACGACCACCGCCAAAGCCCGCAACGGATCGCCACTGATAAACCAGGCCAGCCCCGCCACGCCCAACGAAAGTGGAACAAACCCCATCGCGTAGCGGTCAGCCAGCCGTGTAGCGGGCGCTTTCGCCTGCTGTGCGCCTTCAACCAGCTTGACGATGCCGGAAAAAGTGCTGTTGGCGGCCGTCGCCGTCACCTGCATGTCAAAGGCATCACCGGCATTCACACTGCCACTACCCAGCATTTCCCCGCGCAGGCGTGTCACCGGCATCGATTCGCCCGTCAATGCCGACTCATCCAGCACCACCCGCGCCGAAAGTGCCAGACCATCGGCCGCGATGACTTCGCCGTGGCTCACCTGCAAACGGTCGCCCAGCACAATTTCATCCAGCGGCAAGACCACCAGTGCCCCGTTGCGATAACAGCGCGCACTGCGCGGCGCGCGCGCCAGCAAGGCCGACATCTCACGACCCGCGCGACGCTCGGCGTAGCTCTCCAACAGACGCCCACTCGCCAGCATCACCGCAATCACGACGGCGGTCAGTTCCTGCTGCAAGAGCAGCGCGCCACCGATGGAAACCAACGCCAGCACATCCACCCCGGCTTCACGCCGCAGCAAACCCAGCAGCGTTCGATAGCACAAGGCCAGCACCGCCGGCACACTGCCCGCAACCCACGCCCACACAGCGAAGTCGTGCTCACCCATCAGCCAGCCGCCGCCACCCGCCAGCAAACCCGCCAGGCAGAGCAGAAAAATCAGGACATCGACATGCCAGCGGTGGCTCATGAGTGGCTTCATCATTCTCGACCAGGGGTTAGACTCATATTATGCGATGCTGATCGCCATAAACTGCGCCACAACGCGGAACGCGATGTCATCCGTCACTTCACACCTCGCCTGCACGGGGACGATATCACTCAATCGCTTGTTGCTGGCTCAACCCACCGTCTTACCCACCGTCTTACACGCCGAAATCTTCCCGGAAGCGGTCTATCTGGTGCATCCGCTCATGCAGGATGGTCACAATGCCGACGTCGCCATTCGAGAGCCACCGCCAATAGACGAAATGATGTTCATAGCGGAAGAAGTAGCCTTCAACACCAAACCCAGCCGGAACGGGTCGCGATAACGTCCGGTGATCCGCAATGCCGTCAAAGGCATCGAACAAGCCGATAACGTAACGATCCGCCTGCTGCACGTCCCAGTGGTCACGGGTGTAACGGTAGATTTCGTCAAGCCGGTAGGACGCCGCACCCTGGATGCGGATATGGGCTTTGCTCATGCGACATCAGACCCGGTTGCGGGCAATGACATCTGCCGCCGTCAGTGGGCGATACGATGTTTCGGGTGCGGCATAGGCGTGAGTCAGTTCGGTTTTGAGCAGTTCGAAGGCATCCGCATCCTTCCGTTCCTTGTCTCGCCGGATCAGGTCTCGCACATATTCACTGACGTTCTCGTAAGCACCATGCTCACCGACATTCGCGCTAACGAAGTCACTGAGTACGCCGCTGAGACGAACGGTCATCGTCGTAGTCTTAGTCTTAGTCGTTGCCCGGCTCATGAAGCGGCTCCTTTCATCGTTCGGTGTATTCAATATATTCAAAATTGAATACACAAACAAGTGAAAATAGCCACCCATCATGGCCGGCGATGTGGCGCAGATCGCCATAAACTGCGCCACAATCACGCCACGCCCACAGCAAACGGCGCCAGATCACAAAACTGATTGAAGGTGGCCAGATTGCCGCTCAGAACAGCACCGCCAGTTGATCTGCGAGTTTGCGTTCATTGGTAAAGCTCAGATCGTACATGGAGGAAAAAGCTGTCGCTTTCTCGTCTTCCAGACCAGAAATGCACATGATGAACTGCTTGCGGCTCAATCCAAGACGCTTTTTCAGCGCGATATATTGATCAATATCCTGACGGAACTCGCCACTTTTACATTCGATGCAAACAGGCGTTGTGCCGTTGATCAGCATGAACACATCCAGTTCATGCTGATCACCACTGGCAAACGTCAGCTTGATCCCTCGCGCACATGAAAAGCGTTGCTTGCGCTCCTTGGCATAGCGCATGGCCGTCATCAAGGCATGCCACTCCAGCCATTCACCGTTGAAAAAGTGACGGATCCCCGGGGCCGTCTGCAAAATCAGGCGCACATTATTGTCAGTTTTGTTATGAAAGCATTTGGCGACAAATGAAAAATCGTAGAGCTGCTGGCAGAACATGGAAATAATCATGGCTTCCTCTGGCGTTTTTTTCTCCAGAGAAATGTTGGCGCTGGCGTATTCCTTCTGCTGTGACCAGCGGATACGATCCAGCACTTCTTGAAGGACAGGCAGGTTGGCACCGATAATTTCGGCGACTTCATCAAAGAAACCGCTGGTATCGACACTCCGCAAATTAACGTCGACCTTGATGTGCTTTTTCTGAAACCAATCACGAACAGGGGTGTGTTGTTGATCGCTGGCCAGATGATCCGTATTCGACAAGTCAATCTCATCCGGACTGGATGTACTGGAAGCCGTTGTTTCCACCTGCCCCGATTCACGCTTCATCTGCGCCAGTTCTTTCGCCACAGAGAAATAACGATCCAGCAATTTCTCAATGAAATACATCGTTGGGTAAATGGTTCCATTCACGCCGCAACGCGTGCAGTCACAGCGCTGCCCTGACTGGTTGTCAGGATGCTCGGAAAAAAACCCACATTTGTTGCAACGGAATATGGCCATAGCAGTCAACTTGTTGTCGGAGAAAAATCATTTGTCATCGGATTATAATGTATCCACTGCGACACCATCATCTGCAGCGGCATTTTTACAGGGGTTCAACGTTATGGCAGGATGCACCATCGCGAACCGTCTGCCCGGATATCCCTCTACATCCCTCTACATCCCTCTTGATCTCATTCCACTCCATTCAACGCATCATCTGCCGTTGCCTCACCCAGGCATACAGCACTGGGATGATGGCCAGTGTGAGCAGCGTGGAGGAAATCATGCCGCCGACCATGGGTGCGGCGATGCGGCGCATCACTTCGGAGCCTGCGCCGGTGCTCCAGAGGATGGGCAGCAGCCCGGCGATGATGGCGCAGACGGTCATCATTTTCGGGCGCAGCCGTTCTACCGCGCCTTGCATGATGGCGGCCTGCACATCCGCCTGAACGGGCTTGCGGCCTGCCGCGCGGCAATTTGCTTCCATGGTCTGCCAGGCGTGATCGAGATAAATCAGCATGACCACGCCGGTTTCCGCTGCCACTCCGGCCAGGGCGATGAAGCCCACGATGACGGCAACCGACAGGTTGTAGTCCAGCAGCCAGACCAGCCACAGCCCGCCCACCAGCGCGAAAGGCAGTGAGAGCATGACGATCAGGGTTTCGGTGAGGCGGCCAAAGTTGAGATAGAGCAACAGGAATACCAGCAGCAAGGTAAGCGGCACCACGAGCTTCAAACGGCTGCTGGCACGTTCCATGGACTCGAACTGGCCGCTCCAGGCAACGTAATAGCCGGGCGGAAATTTCACCTGTTCGACCACCGCCTTGCGCGCTTCGGCGACATAGCCACCCAGATCGCGGCCATGCAGATCGACATAGATGTAGGCCGCCAGCTGGGCATTTTCGGTGCGGATGGCCGGCGCACCCCGGGTAATGTCGAGGCGCGCCAGCTGCCCCAGCGGCAGCTGCGCGCCCTCGGGGGTCGTGACCAGCACATGACGGGCGATTTGCGCCGGATCGTCGCGCAGTTCGCGCGGGTAGCGCACCGTCACACCGTAACGCTCGCGGCCTTCAACGGTGGTGGTCACCCGCTCGCCGCCCAGCGCCTGCCCCACAACCTCCAGCAGATCGCCCACCGCCAGACCATAACGCGCCAGTTGCAGGCGGTCCGGCTCGATGTTCAGGTAATAACCGCCGGTGATCCGCTCGGCATACGCGGAAGTGGTGCCCGGCACGCTTTTTACAACCTGCTCGATCTCGCGCGCCAGCCGCTCCATCTCATGCAGATCTTTGCCATACACCTTGATGCCCACCGGCGTGCGGATGCCGGTGGAGAGCATGTCGATGCGTGCCTTGATCGGCATGGTCCAGGCATTATTGACGCCCGGAAGCTGCAATGCCTGATCCATTTCGGCAATCAGCCTGTCGGTCGTCATGCCGGCTCGCCACTCGGCTTCGGGCTTGAGCTGGATGACGGTTTCGAACATCTCGGTGGGCGCAGGGTCGGTCGCCGTATTGGCACGCCCTGCCTTGCCCAGCACCGAGGCCACTTCCGGGAAGCTTTTGATGATGCGGTCTTGCGTTTGCAGGAGTTCCGCCGCCTTGCCCATCGACAGGCCGGGCAGCGTGGTGGGCATATAGAGCAGCGTGCCTTCATTGAGGGTGGGCATGAATTCACTGCCCAGACGGCTGAGCGGATAGACCGACGCCGCCAGCGCGAGCACGGCCAGCAGGAGTGTGGTTTTCTTGCAGGCCAATGCACGACGGATGACCGGGCGATAGACGCGAATCAGCGCGCGATTCAAGGGATTGGCGGATTCAGCCGGGATGCGGCCACGGATGAACAGCAGCATCAACACCGGGGTGAGCGTGACAGAAAGCAGTGCCGCGCTGGCCATGGCGAAAGTCTTGGTATAAGCCAGCGGCGCGAACAGCCGCCCTTCCTGTGCCTCCAGCGTGAACACGGGAAGGAACGACACGGTAATGATGAGCAGCGAGAAAAACAGCGCCGGGCCGACTTCACGGCAGGCCGCCAGCAGTGCCTCGGTGCGCTCGGCCTGGGTGTGTTCGGGCGGCAGGCGTTCGAGGTGCTTGTGCGCATTTTCGATCATCACGATGGCGGCATCGATCATCGCCCCCACGGCAATCGCGATCCCGCCCAGACTCATCAGGTTGGAGCTCATGCCGAAAGCATGCATGGCAACAAAAGCCATCAGCACGCCTACCGGCAGCATCAGGATGGCCACCAGCGCACTACGCAGATGCAGCAAAAAAGCAAAGCAGACCAATGCGACAATCAGGCTTTCTTCGAGCAGCGTGTGTTTCAGGGTGTCGATGGCACGATGGATCAACTCGGCGCGGTCATACACTGCCTGGATCGTCGTTCCTGGGGGCAACGCACTGGCCAATGCGCTCAGCTGTGCCTTCACGCCACGGATGACTTCCAGCGCATTCTCGCCATGACGCGCCACCACAATGCCCGACACCGCCTCCCCTTCGCCATTCAGCTCGGTCAGGCCACGCCGTTCATCGGGCACCCGCTCAACGCGCGCAATGTCGCGGATCAGCACCGGCGTGCCTCCGGCGGCCTTGACGACCAGCTGCTCAATATCCGCCGCGCCGCGCAGATAACCGCGACCACGCACCATGTATTCCGTCTCGGCCATTTCCAGCGTGCGCCCCCCCACATCGCGGTTCGATTCGCGGATGACTTTCGTAACCGTCGCCAGCGCAATGCCATAGGCACGCAGCTTCGCCGGATCGACCGTCACCTGCCAGGTCTGCACGAAGCCGCCGATGGATGCGACTTCGGCCACACCCGGCGTTTTGGCCAGCGCGTAACGCATCGTCCAGTCCTGCAGGCTGCGTAATTCGGCGAGGGTCTGGTCTTTCGCCAGCACAACGTATTGATACACCCAGCCGACCCCGCTGGCATCCGGTCCGAGTTGCGGCGTGACACCCGCAGGCAGACGGCCTGCGGCAGAATTCAGGTATTCCAGCACCCGCGAACGCGCCCAATACAGGTCGGTGCCATCGTCAAAAATGACATACACGAAGGACGCGCCGAAGAAGGAAAATCCGCGCACCGTCTTCGCGTGCGGCACGGACAGCAAGGCCGTGGTCAGCGGATAGGTCACCTGATCCTCGACCCCCTGCGGCGACTGGCCGGGATACTCGGTGTAGACGATGACCTGCACATCCGACAAATCGGGCAGCGCGTCGAGCGGCATCCGCAGCAGGGAAATCACCCCGGCGACCACGACCAGCAGCGTAAGCAGCAGCACCAGAAAGCGGTGATGCCCCGCCCCGTCGATCAGCCTGGACAACACCCCGCGTCGTTCAGTGGCCGGCGTGATCATGCGCTGAGTCCTTGACGCGATGCGCCGGTTTGTCTGCCTCTTCGAGGCGGGCATGCTCGGCATGGGCCGCATCGGCAACATGTTCCGCCGCAGAGGACGGCGGGTTGCTGGCAGGCACAGATCCACGCGTCATGCCGCCCAAAGCCGCGCGCAGATTGCTTTCGGCATCGATCAGGAACTGGGCAGCGACCACCACCCGCTCGCCTTCGTGCAAACCTGCAAGCACCGCCACCATGGTTTCGCCCCGCGCCCCCAGCGTCACGTCACGCGGCTCGAAATGCCCCTCCGTCGCCGTGCCGGTTTGCACCAGCACCACCTGCCGTGTGCCACTGTCGATAATGGCGGAAACGGGCACGACCAGCGCAGACGGGGGCTGTTCATTTTGTGCGTGCTGTGCGTGCTGTGCATCCTGCCCGATTTGCCAGGTGACCCGTGCATACATGGCCGGTTTGAGCTGAAAACCAGGGTTGGCCAGTTCGATCCGCACCGGCACGCTACGGGTGGCGGCATTGAGCGTGGGGTAGATGTAACTCACACTGCCCGTCCGTGGCTTGCCTGGCCAGGCATCGAAATCCAGTGTGGCCTTCATGCCGATACGAAGGTGCGCCATCTCCTGCTCGGGGACATCCGCCAGCAGCCAGACCTGCGACAGATCGGTGATCTGATACAGCGTATCGCCCGGCATGAAGCGTTGCCCGGCCACCGCCTTCTTTTCTGTCACCACGCCGCTGACGGGTGAACGCAGGGTCAGCGTGCGTTGCGGCGTGGCGGATTTTTCCAGCGTCTTGATCTGCGCTTCCGCCACGCCCCACTGGCGCAAACGCTGCAAGGCAGCCTCGGCCAGTTGCTGCATGCCGCGCTGCGTGTGCTCGTCGCCCGCCTGCGTGGCCTGCATACCCTGACGCGCCAGCAGATATTCACGCTGCGCCGACAGCAGCTCCGGCGCATACACATCAAACAACGGCTGACCACGGCGCACCGCCTGACCGCTGGCGTTCACCCACAAACGCTCGACATAGCCCTCGAAGCGTGGCGCAAGCACATGAATACGTCGCTCATCGGCCTCGATGCGCCCGCTCGCCCGGATCATCCGGTCGATCTGCCCCTGCGTGACCCGCACCGTACGCACGCCGAGTTTCTGGATTTTTTCGGCACTGAGGCTCACTCGTCGCGCAGCGGCCGAGGTGTCAATAGCGGGCGCATCTTCGGCATACACCGGCAGGTAATCCATGCCCATGCTGTCTTTTTTTGGAACGGGCGAGGTATCCGGCAAACCCATCGGATTGCGGTAATACAAGAGCTTGCGGGCTTCTGCGGCGGCCACGGGCGCTGACCCGGATACGGTTTTTTGCCCCTGCCAATAACCCCCTGCAGCCGCCAGCCCCAGCGCCGCGCAGCCGAGCAGCCATGCCCATCCATGTCCATTTTTCATCACAGGCCTCCCACCAGACGTTCGATCTGCGCCAGACGCAGCCGCGCCTCGACCTCCGCCTTGAGGCGGTTCAACCGCCCCTGACGAATCTGTCGCTGGGCTTCGAGCAAAGTCGCAAAATCCAGCCGCCCCGCCTCATAGCCCGCCAGTGCCGCCTGATAGGTCAGTTCGGCTTGCGGTAATAGATCCTCATTCATCAACCGCGCCGTGCGCCGGGCAGCGTCCAGCCCTGACAAAGCTTCCGTCAGCTCGGCCAGCAACTGATGCGCCGTCGCGTCCTGTCGTCGTTGGGCTGCTTCCAGACGCGATGCGGCTTCGCTTTCCTGGGCGCGGCGCGTCTCCTGCTGGAGCGGAATCGTCATCTCGATCATGAGATCCCATTGCCTGACGGCATGCTGGTACTGCACCGGCGCGAAACCCAGGGTGACATCCGGGTAACGGTTTTTCTCGGCCAGCGCGCGGTTTTTCTCGGCCGCCTGCACGTTCACTTCCTGTGCCTGCAGCCAGGGGCTGTGCTGCTGCAGGCGCGTGGCCAGCGCGGTTTCGTCCAGTGCAGCCACAGGCGGCAAGGCGGGCAGCTGCACGGGGGGCTGCAATACGGCATGCAGCGGGCGCGCCAGCAAGGTGTTGAGGCGCGCATCTTCGTGATGCGTCTCCATCTCCAGATTGATCCGCTCGCTGCGTAGCGCGGTTTGCTCCAGCTGGGCACGAATGACATCCTGCTGGGTGGCCAGCCCATGGGCATACCGCGTGCGGGCAATCTGCTCCAGCCGCACCATGAGCTCCAGCATTTCGCCGGTCAGTTGCAGGCTTTGATGCAGCGCGTAACGCTGGGCAAAGCCGGCCTTGATGCGGGCGGCGATATCCAGCCACGCAGCTTGCGTGCCGTAGTGTGCGGCTTCGGCCTCACCTCGGGCAACCTCTTGTTTGAGCGCGTTCTTGCCCAGCCAGGGAATCTCCTGCATCCACAGATAGCGCGTGCTGCCAACCCGCCCGGGCAGCAGATTCAGGTTCTGCGTACCCATCCGCGTCATGTCCATCAACTCAACCCGCAAACGCGGATCCGGCCAGCGTCCCGCAGCCGTGGCGCGGGCATCCAGTGCGCGGTTTTCGGCCTGCGCTGCGGCATAGGCCGGATTGCGGGCGCGGGCATAGTCCAGCAGGCTGCCCAGCTCGGCACCCAATGTGAGTTCGGAGTGCACGGGTAGCTCGGGGAGTGCTGGTTTCGCCCGCGCAGGCACAGGTGCAAGCACGGCGAAAGCCGTTGCAGCCAGCAGCAAAACCGCCGCCAGCCTGCAGCATGGGCGTGCCGGTTTCATGAGCAGCACCCCGGCTGCTGGAGATCGGCCAGAATCGGGCAATCGGGGCGTTCATCGCCTGCACAGCAATCGACCAGTGTTTTCAGGGCATCCATCATCTGCTGCAGTTTTTCGATCTGCTGCTCAAGCCCGGCAATATGCTGCCGCGCCAGCCGTTTGACATCGGCACTCTGCCGCGCGGGGTTACTCCACAACCCGAGCAGCTCGTTGATCCGCGCCGCAGAAAAACCCAGCTCACGCGCCCGCCGGATGAACTGCAGGCGTTGCACATCGGCAGGCGTATAGCTGCGATAACCAGACGCCGCGCGCTCCACCGCAGGAATCAGGCCGCTTTGTTCGTAATAACGGATCATCTTGGCCGAAATACCCGATGCAGCGGCCGCCTCACCGATGTTCATTTTTTATCCTTTCACGGGCTGAAACCGCCGCAGGCGCAGGGCGTTACCAAGCACAAACACACTCGACATGGCCATCGCCCCCGCAGCAAACACCGGCGACAGCAGCACACCCCAGAGGGGATACAAAGCCCCGGCCGCCAGCGGAATCAGCAGGGTGTTGTAGGCAAATGCCCAGAACAGGTTCTGGCGGATATTGCCGATTGTCGCCTTCGATAACGCAATGGCATTCGGCACGCCCTGCAGGTTGCCGGACATCAGCACCACATCGGCGGATTCGAGCGCGACATCCGTGCCTGTGCCCATGGCCAGCCCGACATCGGCTTCGGCCAGCGCGGGCGCATCGTTGATGCCGTCACCGACAAAAGCAATCTGCCCGTAACGGGCCTTCAGGCGGCGCACGGCGGCCACCTTGCCAGCGGGCAAGACTTCGGCCACCACGTCGTCGATCTTCAGTTGCCGGGCGATCGCCTGCGCCGTGCGCGTGTGGTCGCCGGTAATCATGGCCACCTTCAGCCCCAGCCGATGCAGCCGGGTGATGGCCGCCGCGGTGTCGGGCTTGACCGGATCGGCCACGGCCATGATGGCAGCCAGCCGCCCGTCGATCGCCGCATACAGGGGCGACTTGCCTTCGTCGGCCAGCCGTGCGGCGATTGTAGAAAATTCCGCCACCGCCTCCGCCAGCCCGAGTTCACGCATGTAATGCGCTGCGCCGACCTGCACACGCCCCCCCGCAACCATCGCATCCACCCCCATGCCGGTCAGCGAATCGAAACGCGTCAGCGACGGCAGGGGTACGCCTTCATCCACGGCCGCCTGCACCATGGCGCGGGCGATGGGATGTTCCGAACGCGATTCGGCGGCCGCCACCTGCCCCAGCACGTCCGCCCGGACAAAACCAGCGGCCAGTTGCAGATCAGTCAAACGGGGTCGTCCTTCCGTGAGCGTGCCGGTCTTGTCGAAGGCAATCACTCGCGCATCCTTGAGCGACTGCAAGGCCTCGCCCTTGCGAAACAGCACACCCAGCTCGGCACCACGCCCGCTGCCCACCATGATGGACGTCGGCGTTGCCAGCCCCATGGCACACGGACAGGCGATGATGAGCACCGCCACCGCATTGACCAGCGCGTAAGTCAGCGCGGGTGCGGGGCCCAATACCAGCCAGACGAGAAAAGTCAGCAACGCTGCCGTCATGACGGCAGGAACGAACCAGCGCGTGACCTGATCGACTACTGC
This sequence comes from Sterolibacterium sp., assembly GCA_018061005.1. Taxonomy (GTDB): domain Bacteria; phylum Pseudomonadota; class Gammaproteobacteria; order Burkholderiales; family Rhodocyclaceae; genus Sterolibacterium. The sequence continues at coordinate 23,583 of JAGOVA010000016.1, forward strand.
CTGAATCGGCAATTTGGAACCCTGCGCTTCTTCCACCATACGAACAATCTGCGCGAGCAGGGTCTGCCCGCCCACCGCTGTCGCACGCAGCACCAAAGCCCCCTGCTGGTTGAGCGTGCCCCCCACCACCGTGCTGCCCGGCATCTTTTCCACGGGGATGGGTTCGCCAGTCATCATCGATTCATCGACATAACTGCGCCCCTCCGTCACGCGTCCATCGACCGGAATCCGCTCGCCGGGACGCACTTCGACAAGATCTTCCAGCACCACGTCCTGCACCGGCAGATCGAGCACATGCCCCTCGCGTCGGACATGGGCAACCCGAGCCTGCAAGCCGATCAAACGTTGAATGGCCTGCGAAGTACGCCCCTTGGCGCGCGCCTCAAGAAAACGCCCCAGCAGGATCAGCGCCACGATCACCGCCGCCGCTTCGTAATAGACATTCACCGTGCCTGCAGGCAACAACTCCGGCAGGAAAGTGGCCACCACAGAATAGCCATAGGCCGCACTGGTGCCGACGGCGACCAGCGAATTCATGTCCGGCGCACGCCGCAGCAAGGCCGGAAATCCCGCCGCGTAAAACCGCCGTCCGGGAAAAACCAGCACCAGCGTGGTCAGCACGAATTGCAGCAGCCAGCTCCATTGCATACCCAGCGTGGCCATCACCCAGACATGCACCGTCGGAATCAGGTGGGAACCCATTTCGATGAGAAACACCGGCAACGACAAGCCCGCTGCGAGGATCAGATCACGCTCGAGTTCGGCACGTTCGCGCGCTTTTTGCTGCTGCGCGGCCGCTGCGGCCTGCGCGCTGGTATCCACCTCGCGAGCCCCATAACCCGCAGCCTGTACGGTTGCGATCAGCCGGTCGACCGGCACAACCCCCAGCACGGTCGCCCGTTCGGTGGCCAGATTAACCGTGGCACTCGTCACGCCCGACAGGGCCTGCAATGCCCGTTCGACCCGCCCGACACAAGAGGCGCAGCTCATGTCGGCGATCGCCAGCTCAACGCGGAAAGGCGGCACCTTGAAGCCTGTCGATTCAATCGCCCGAACCAGCGCCATGGGCTCAACGGCGGCAAGCAGCTCCACATCCGCCTGAGCAGTCATCAGGTTCACCGCAACGCGTCCCACGCCATTGACCCCGGCCAGTGCCGCCTCGACGCGCCCGACACAACTGGCGCAATGCATGCCCTCGACAAGCAGTGTGATTTTGTTCGTCATACCCTTCAGGTTAAACCTTCCCATGACGGGAAGGTCAACCTGACGAACGATATTTCAACCCAGGTGAGCCAGGTCTTGTTTCCGCGGCAAGACCCGCACCAGCAGAATGCGTGGCCCGGCCATCTTTTTCACCACCACAGAAAAGCCGGGGAACTCGACCCGCTGGCCTTCTTCAGGGACATCGCCCAGCTTCTGCATGATCAGCCCGCCGATGCTATCCACTTCTCCGGCCTCGATATCCAGCCCCAGTGTCCGTTCCAGCGTAAACAGCGGCAGGCTGCCTTTGCCCATCAGCGAGCCGTCATCGAGTTTGAACCAGTCATTCTGGGACTGACGAAATTCGTCACGGATTTCACCCACCAGCGCACCGAGCAGGTTATCCATAGTGATAAAGCCCAAAGGGTAAGCTTCGTCATGCGCGACCACGGCAAAATGCGGCGCACCCTTGCGTAAGCGGCGGAACAGTTCGGTAGCCGACAAGCGTGGCGAAACAATCTGCACCGGCCGAACCAGCGGCTCGAGTGATTCCAGCGTATCTTGCGGGGCATTCTTGTGCAGGGCGATGAAAACATCCTTGAGATGAATCACCCCCAGAACCTTCCCTGCCGCATCCAGATACGGATAACGGCTGTAGCGGTTCTGGGCGATGATGTCGAGATTATCGGCCACACTATCGGCCGCACTGAGCACGGCGGCCTCTTGAAACGGACGCATCAGGTCGGCCACTTCCAGATCACGAAAATCGAGGGCTTGCGCCAGCACGCGCCATTCATCCGGCGTGAAATCCTGATTGGCGCGTGAGGAGCGCAGGATGATCTTCAGTTCATCCGCCGAATAATGGCTGTCGTGTGCATGCCCCACATCCAGATGCACCTTGCGTAACAACCAGTTGGCACTGTGATTGAGCACCCAGATGACGGGATACATCGCCCAGTAAAAGGCAAACAGCGGGGGGGCGGTCCACAAACCGATGGTTTCCGGACGACGGATGGCCATCGACTTGGGAGCCAGTTCGCCCACCACGATGTGCAAATAGGAAATGATGAAGAAGGCAGCCGCAAAGGCAATCGCATGGATCAACTGCTCATTGGCCACGCCCACGGCTTCCAGCAACGGGCGCAACAGCCCGGCAAAAGCCGGCTCACCGATCCAGCCCAGCCCGAGAGAAGCCAGCGTAATCCCCAGCTGACACGCCGAAAGATACGCATCCAGCTCGCCATGCACGCGAAACAGGATACGCCCACGCCAACCGTGCGTTCGGGCGATCGCCTTGACACGCGTTTGGCGCAGCTTGACCAGGCCAAACTCGGCGGCCACAAAAAAGCCGTTGAGCAACACCAGCAACACGGCCAGCAAAATGAAGAACAGCGTACTGCCCATATGACGGACACCGTGACAAGGCGTGTCCTCAAGCCTTTCATGTGGTGAAATTGGCCATGCCGCAAGCGGCATTGGTGCCGGCGAGAAGAATCGAACTCCCGACCTTCGCATTACAAGTGCGCTGCTCTACCAACTGAGCTACGCCGGCCCATGCAGCAGATGATCGATCAACATCACAAGCTCATCTGCGCGGCACGGATTATAGCCGTCCACCCTGCCTTTCCGCTACACTTCGATGCTTAAGATCGCGCCCGGCGCACGCGCCCCATGACGACCAGCCCACACCCTGCCCCCCCTCTGCGCCTGCTGTTTGCCGCATTTGACGAGAAAAACGTCACGCGCATACAGGCACATCTGCAATATGCCGACCGGGAGCTCCAGACAACGCGTGTCACAACGCTGACGACCCTGCAATCCGCGTTGCAAAAACAACCCTGGGATGCCGTTCTATGCGCGCCGCACCAGCCAGGGCTGACCTCGCACAGTGTGCTGCGTACCCTGCATGCTGCAGAGCTTGATCTGCCGGTCATCCTTATCGCCGAGAATCTTGCGGACAAAGCCGTGACCCGCGCCATGCAGTCGGGGGCGCATGAATGCCTGGCCTATGACCACCTCGCCCCGCTGACACTGACCATCGAGCGCGAAATACGCCATGCCCGCCAGCGCGCCGACCACCGCGCCGCGCTGGAAATGCTGCGCGCCAGCGAAGCACGTTTCCGTGCACTGGCCGCCAACCTGCCTGGCATGGTGTTCCAGCTCCAGTACGACCCCGACACGGGTTTGCGTTTTACCTACGTCAGTGAAGGCTGCGACAAACTGATCGGCATCAAACCCCACGAACTGCTGTCGGCGCCGCGTCGTTTCATGGATGCCATCGAATCCACAGATCACGCCTCGCTGGATAAAGCCCTCGAAGAATCGGCTGCCCACTGCAGCAGCATCAACTGGGAAGGCCGCATCCGCAAACGGGGGCAACAAAAATGGATCAACCTGCGCTCAACCCCGCAGCGGCTGGACAACGGCAGCATCCAGTGGCAGGGGATCGCCACCGACATTTCGCGCAGCAAGGAAGGCGAGGCCAAATTACGCCGTTCGCGCGAGCAGCTTTCGGAGCTGTCCTTCCACCTTGAAGCCGCCAAGGAAGAGGAGCGCGAGCGAATCGCGCGTGACATCCATGACGAACTGGGCAGCACGCTGGTCGCCATCAAGTTTCAGATCGCCCTGCTCAGCGCCAAGCTGCCCGAACAACCGCCGGGTTTGCACGACAAGGCGCGCACTATCGAAGGCATGCTCGACCGGGCGATGGGCACGGTCAGCCGGGTGGCGCGCGAACTGCGCCCCGGTATCCTCAAGGAATTCGGTCTCTCAGCCGCCATCGAATGCCAGGCTGAAGACTTCTCCTTGCGCACCGGCATCACCTGCCTTGTACACAGCGACGATGACGACATCCAGCTCGACGAGCCCGCTTCGCTGGCATTGTTCCGCATTTTTCAGGAAGCGCTGACCAATGTGGCCAAACACGCCCACGCTTCGCTCGTCAGCGTCAACCTGCGCCGTGAAAGAAACGCCATCGTGCTGGAAATCCGCGATAATGGCCGGGGTATTTCCGAAGCCGATCTGAACAAACCGCGCTCCTTCGGTTTGCGTGGTATCCGCGAGCGCATCAGCAGTCTGAGCGGTGAATTCAGCATCGGTCCGGCGGAACAGGGAGGCAGCCATATCGTCCTCAGCATCCCCGTCGTGCGCCGTACCGAATCCCCGCTGCCCGTCGAAGAACCCCAGCAGCAAAACCTGTTTTAGCCACTGCCGCCATGAGCCACGAGAACAAGATACGCGTCCTGATTGCCGACGATCACGCCATCGTTCGCCAGGGGCTGCGCCAGATTCTTTCCGAAACCGACGATCTGCTGGTTGCCGGGGAAGCCAGCGACGGCGTGGATGCCATGCATCTGGCGCGCGAACAATCCTGGGATGTAGTGCTGCTCGATGTTTCCATGCCCAACCGCAACGGCATCGACACCCTGAAAATGCTGCGCAAGGAATTTCCGCGTCTGCCGGTGTTGATGCTCAGCATGCACCCCGAAGAACAGTACGCCGTGCGCGCACTGAAGTCCGGCGCAGCGGGCTATGTCACCAAACAAAGCGCACCGGAACAACTGCTCACCGCCATCCGCCAGGTAGCCGGGGGCAACAAATACGTCAGCCCGACCCTGGCACTGAAGCTGGCCGACGTGATTGCCGAAAACCACGACCGGCCATCCCATGAGGCACTTTCCAACCGCGAATACCAGATTCTCTGCCTGATCGCGGCCGGCCGCCCGCTCACGCAGATCGCTGAAACACTGGCCATCAGCGTCAAAACCGTCAGCGAGTACCGCAAACGTATCCTGGAAAAAATGCGCCTGGAAAGCAATGCCGAACTGATCCACTACGGCCTGAAACATGGGCTGGTCGAGTGAAGTGTGCCTCTACGCACACGCACACCCCGACACTCGCTCCATTTTTCTGCCTTTACGAAATAAAATAACCCCCCATCATGAACAAACCTGTCCAACCCTCTGAAATTGCCCGTGAGGTGCTGCGTCTGCTGGCCACCCGGCGGCAGTTGCCGACACCGGACAACTACGCAGCACTCTATAACGAGATCGCCGGTGCCGCTGCGGTCGAAGTCTTTCCAGAAAAACCGTTGAAAGCACTCACAGCCTCGCTGCCGCGCAATACACCGGAGCAGACGCGACTGGCACGTCAGTTTGACACCGCCATCAGCGAAAAAAACTGGAATGGCCTCAAAGACGCGCTGCTGGCTTTCACCAAAGAAACCGCCGCCGAACCACCGCAGTGGTCTGCCCTGATCCGTGAGCTGATGACCCAGCTCGAGCGCGGCCACGCCAATCTCACGCCGGGCAAGAAACGCGAGGCCATCGAGCACCTGCTGCAAAGTGCGGCCACACCTGAGCTGCTCTACACGCGGCTGCAATCCCTGCTGCGCGCCTGGTCTCAAGGAAGTAGCGCGGCAGAAATGGATCTGATCGAAGGGGTCATGCCACCCAGTGCGCCAGGCAGTGCTGCGCCTCAACCGGGTGCAATGCCTGGTGCAATGCCCGTCACAATGCCCGGTGCTGCGCCCGTCATTGACAGCACAAACCAGGCACCCGGTGCGACACTCAACACCGCCCTGCTGGAGTGGATTGCGCTGCTGCTTGATGACAGCATCAGCGCGCTGCTGGTGGATGCCCCCGAACTCGCCGCCGAATCCACCCAGCTGGCTGCCGACGTCCGCAGCCTGCGTAATACCAACGCACTGAATGGCCTACTGGTGCGTCTCAAGAAATTCAGCTACCGACTGCAATATCTTGCCGAAGACCAGGCCGAGCTGCGAACGGCTCTGTTGCACCTGCTGCGTCTCATCATTGAAAACATCAGCGAAGTCGTCATCGATGACCGCCTGTTGCACGGCCAGGTCGGCGCGCTGCTCGAACTGATCGAAAAGCCCCTCAACCTGCGCCAGCTCGACGATGTTGAACGACGCATGAAAGACGTGATTTTCAAGCAGGGCATGCTGAAAAAACAGCTGAGCGAAGCGCAAGATCGCATCAAGAACATGCTGATCGCCTTTGTTGGCCGGCTCGCCACCCTGACCGAAGAGACCGATGTGTTTCATACCCGTATCGATATCTGCTCGAAGAAAATCAACCAGGCGGGGGATATCAGCCAGATTTCCGAAGTACTCGATGAGGTCATGACAGCCACCCGCACCATGCAGCTCAACACCCGGCGTTCACACGACGAACTGCAAACAATGCAGCAACGCGTCACCGAAGCCGAAAAAGAAATCGAGCGCCTGCAAATCGAGCTGTCACAGGCCAGCGACATGGTGCGCCTGGATCCACTCACCGGCGCGCTCAACCGCAAGGGCATGGATGAAGCCCTGGAACGCGAGGTCGCCCGCTTCCAGCGCCGTCAGGGCAACCTGTGCCTGGCACTGCTCGATATCGACAATTTCAAGAAACTCAACGACACCCTCGGCCACCAGGCCGGTGATGCAGCACTCGTGCATCTGACCAATGTGGTGCGTGAAACCATCCGTCCACAAGACACACTGGCGCGTTACGGCGGCGAGGAATTCGTCATTCTGCTGCCCGACACGCCGCTGGAAGAATCCATCAATGCCGTCACCCGTCTGCAACGCGAACTGACCCGAAAATTCTTCATGCACAAGAACGAAAAAATCCTCATCACCTTCAGTGCCGGGGTCGCCGAAATGACGACCGACGAACCGCCCACCGACACACTCAAACGCGCGGACCAGGCCATGTATCTGGCCAAGCGCGCAGGCAAAAACCGGGTGCTCGCCGCATGAGCAGCCCGCACCCGCGCACAGTTTTCGTGACCGGTGGTGCCGGTTTCATCGGCTCGGCACTGGTCCGCCTGCTGATCAACGAGCGTGATTGGCGCATCATCAACATCGACAAGCTGACCTACGCAGGCAACCTCGAATCGCTGGCGATGCTGAAAGACGAGCCACGCCACATTTTCACGCAAACCGACATCGGTGATCGTGCCGCGCTCGACCGGCTGTTTGCCGAATATCGCCCCTGCGGCGTGATCCATCTGGCCGCCGAATCGCATGTTGACCGCTCCATACACGGCCCGGCCGAATTCATCCACACCAACGTCGTCGGCACGCTAACGTTACTGGAAGCCTCGCGCGCCTGGTGGTTCGCACTCAATGACACCGAGAAGGCCGCCTTCCGTTTTCACCATGTATCGACCGACGAGGTTTACGGCAGCCTGGGCGACACCGGGCTATTCACCGAAACCACGCCGTACGACCCCAGCTCACCGTATTCCGCCTCAAAAGCTTCGTCCGATCATCTGGTACGCGCCTGGCAACGCACCTATGGACTGCCCACCCTCGTCACCAACTGCTCGAACAACTACGGCCCTTACCAGTTTCCCGAAAAGCTGATTCCGGTGGTGATCCTCAACGCGCTGGCCGGCAAGCCGCTGCCCATCTACGGCAAAGGCGACAACGTGCGCGACTGGCTGTACGTCGATGATCATGCCCGCGCCCTGTGTCAGGTGTTCGAACAAGGCCAGCCCGGGGTGACCTACAACATCGGCGGCCACAACGAAAAAACCAACCTCGAAGTAATCGACACCCTCTGTGCGCTGCTCGACGAACTGCGCCCGCGCAGCGACGGCAAGCCGTACCACGAACAAAAGGCTTTCGTCGCCGACCGCCCTGGCCACGACCAGCGTTACGCCATCGACGCCGGGAAAATCCAGCGCGAATTGGGCTGGACACCTCGCGAAAACTTCGCCAGCGGCCTGCGGAAAACCGTGGAATGGTATCTGACCAACACATCGTGGATCGACCACGTGATCAGTGGCGAATACCGTCACTGGCTTGAAAAAAACTACGCTCACCGCTGATTCAACTGCCCTGCTATTTACACATGACCCACCGTAAAGCCATCCTCCTCGCCGGCGGCGCCGGTACCCGTCTGCATCCGGTCACCCTGGCCGTTTCCAAGCAACTGCTGCCGGTCTACGACAAGCCGATGATCTACTACCCGCTCAGTACGCTGATGCTGGCGGGCATCCGTGACATCCTGCTGATTTCAACACCGCAAGACACCCCGCGCTTCGAGCAACTGCTCGGCGACGGCAGCCAGTGGGGGCTCAACCTGCAATACGCCGTCCAGCCTTCGCCCGACGGGCTAGCACAGGCGTTCATCATAGGCCGCGAGTTTGTCGGTAATGCACCGACCGCACTGGTGCTCGGGGACAACATTTTCTACGGCCACGATCTGGCCACACAACTCAAACACGCCAACCACTCAGAACACGGCGCAACCGTCTTTGCCTACGCGGTGCACGACCCCGAACGCTATGGGGTGGTCGAATTCGATGCCACTGGCCGCGCCATCAGCATCGAAGAAAAACCGGCGCAACCCAAATCACGTTATGCCGTGACCGGCCTGTATTTCTACGACAACAGCGTACTGGATGTCGCCGCCCACATGCGGCCTTCGGCACGCGGCGAACTGGAAATCACCGACGTCAATCGACACTACCTCGAACAAGGCCAGCTGCAAGTCGAAATCATGGGGCGCGGCATGGCCTGGCTGGATACCGGCACGCACGATTCATTGCTCGAAGCCGCACAGTTCATCGGCACACTGGAAAAGCGGCAGGGGCTGAAGGTCGCCTGTCCCGAGGAAATCGCCTGGCGTGCCGGCTGGATTGATGCCGCGCAACTCGAAGCCCTCGCCCGCCCGCTGGCCAAGAATGGTTATGGTCAGTATCTGCTCGACCTGCTCAAGAACAAGGTTTTCTAACACGCCCTGAACCCACTGTATCCACTGCATCCACTGCATCCTCGAACACCCGATGAAACTCATCCCCACCGACCTGCCCGACGTCCTTCTGATCGAACCCAAAGTCTTTGGTGACGCACGCGGCTTCTTCTTCGAAAGCTACAACCAGCAGACCCTGTCCGAACTGGATTCCCGCCTCGATGTCACTTTCGTTCAGGACAACCACTCCCGCTCGGCACGCAACGTCCTGCGCGGCCTGCACTACCAGATCGTTCATCCACAAGGCAAACTGGTGCGCGTGGTGGCTGGCGAGGTGTATGACGTGGCCGTGGATCTGCGTCGCTCATCCCCCACCTTCGGCCAGTGGACGGGACAAACGCTGTCAGCCGACAACAAACGCATGATGTGGGTGCCACCCGGTTTTGCCCACGGCTTCTGCGTGATATCGGACTACGCCGAGTTTCTCTACAAGACCACCGATTACTGGCATCCAGAACACGAACGTTCGCTGCTGTGGAACGACCGCACACTCAACATCCCCTGGCCGCTGGCTGACGCACCGTTGCTGGCCGCCAAGGATCAGGCCGGCAAGCCCTTGACCGAAGCGGAAACCTACCCATGAAACAAATACTTCTCATCGGCAAAAACGGCCAGGTGGGCTGGGAGCTGCAACGCACCCTGGCCACGCTGGGACACGTCACCGCGCTCGACTTTCCTGAAATCGACCTGGCCAATGCCGACGCACTCCGCGCCACACTGCGTAGCCACAAGGCGAACATCATCGTTAACGCGGCCGCCTATACCGCCGTAGACCTAGCCGAAAAAGAAACCGAACGTGCACACGCCATCAACGCCACCGCCCCTGGCATCATGGCCGAAGAAGCCCGCAAATACGGGGCACTACTGGTACATTATTCAACCGAATATGTCTTTGATGGCAGCGGCACTGCTCCCTTCTGCGAAACAACACCCACCGGCCCGCTCAACTGCTATGGCCACAGTAAACTGGCGGGTGATCAGGCCATTCAAGCCGTCGATGGCCGCCATCTGATCCTGCGTACCAGTTGGGTCTATGGCCTGCGTGGCAAGAATTTCCTGCTCACCATGTTGCGACTGGCGCAGGAACGTGAGGAGTTGCGTGTCGTCGCCGACCAGATCGGTGCCCCCACCTGGAGCCGCATGATCGCCGAAGCCACCGCGCAAATCCTCTCCGGCAAAAATGACACCCAAGGGCTGTTTCACCTGACCAGCAGCGGTGCAACTTCATGGTGCGGCTTCACCGAAGCCATTCTGGAAATGACGCAGAACCAGCGCACGCGCCACCCCAGGCTCACCGGCATCCCGACGGTAGAATATCCGCTCCCCGCCGCACGCCCCCTCAATTCCCGCCTGTCATGCGAAATGCTGCAGCGCGAAACCGGCATTGCCCTGCCTCACTGGCGCGAGGCACTCGGGCTATGTCTGGCGCAGTAATCCGTCACCCCGCCAGACCATCCACAGACACAGACACTCAACAACCACGCCCTTATCCGTTATTGCCTTGCGGATTGCCTTGCGAACCACCGCCACCGCCCTTATTGCGCTTGCGCATATTTTTGTTGCCCCCGCCGCTGCCGCTGCCGCCGCCGCCACTATGACCCCCACCCCCGCCAGCGCCACCGTGTTTCTTCTCCTGACGGTCACCACGATAATCATTCTGGCGGAATTGCGATTGATGCTGCTTGGGGCTGGCAGAAAGCTTGCGCGGCCCGATATTGATCTCGATGTCGATGATCTCATCCCACTGCGCGTCCGTACGCAGACGTTCCGGAATTGACAGCAACTCGCGCAGACGCGCGTTCGGATTGTTCTGGTTCTGGTTCTGGTTCTGGTTCTGGTTCTGGTTCTGGTTCTGGTTCTGGTTCTGGTTCTGGTTCTGATTGCCCTGATTCGCCTGCGGCTTACCTGGGTTCGCTGCGTTCGCTGGATTGACTGCGTTCGCTGCGTTTGTATTATTCCCTCTGGGTTCTCTAAGCTCCCTAGGTTCCCGTTGCTCTCTGGGCTCCCGTTGCTCTCTGGGCTCCCGAGGCTCCCGCTGCACTTTGGGCTCCCTAGGCTCCTTGGGTACCCTGGGCTCCTTTGCCTCCTTGGGCTCCTGCTGCGCTGTGACCTCTTGAGGAGGCGCACTCTGGGCATCCGGTGCGGCTTGAACGGGTTGCGCTTGCTGATCATCGTTACTCATATTTTTTCCTTTAACAGGGGCCGGAGCCATATTGCCTGCAGAAATCACGTTTCTCGCCTGCCGACAGGCGCTTTACCTGGCATTCCGCCTTCAGTGCCGACGACTTGTCGACAAACTCCAAGCTCACCAACAAACGCACCGGGCGAAAAGAGCGGGTATAACGCGCGCCCTTGCCGCTGACATGCGCGGCATAACGTGCGGCCACATTATTTGTAATGCCAGTATAAATGCTGCCCCCCTCACACTCAATCAGATAGAGATACCAGCTCATTGCAAAGTTCCCTGCACGCCCCGAAAAGACACCGGCCATTGTAACGTGTTCAGCCCAGACCGCCGCAGACTGCCGTGCCGCGCCATTGTTCCGAGGATACATCTGCTATAATTTTTGGCTAATTTTCAAGGCGTATCCCTTTACGCCCACAGCACAGGAACTGCACGATCATGCCGGTAATTACCCTGCCCGATGGCTCACAACGCGAATTCCCGCAACCGGTCACGGTCGCGGAGGTCGCCGCCTCGATTGGTGCCGGGCTGGCTAAAGCCGCGCTGGCCGGGCGCGTCGACGGCAAACTGGTCGACACCTCGCATCGTATCGAACACAACGCTCAACTGGCCATCATCACCGACAAAGACGCGGACGGACTGGAAGTCATCCGCCACTCGACCGCGCACTTGCTGGCTTACGCCGTCAAGGAACTGTTCCCCGAAGCCCAGGTGACCATCGGCCCGACGGTGGAAAACGGCTTTTACTACGATTTCGCCTGCAAACGCCCCTTCACGCCGGAAGATCTACAACAGATCGAACAGCGCATGGCGCAACTGGCCAAGAAGGATTATCCCGTCACCCGCGAAGTCTGGGCGCGTAACCAGGCGATCGAGTTCTTCAAATCCATCGGCGAACACTACAAGGCCGAACTGATCGAAGCGATTCCTGCCGACCAGGAAGTCTCACTTTACCGCGAGGGCGATTTCATCGATCTGTGCCGCGGCCCGCACGTTCCCTCCACAGGCAAGCTCAAGGTTTTCAAGCTGATGAAGGTGGCCGGTGCTTACTGGCGCGGCGACCAGAAAAACGAGCAGTTGCAGCGCATTTACGGCACAGCCTGGGCTAAGAAGGAAGATCTCGACACGCATCTGCACCGCCTGGAAGAAGCTGAAAAACGCGATCACCGCAAACTGGGCAAGCAACTCGATCTGTTCCATCTGCAGGACGAGGCTCCCGGCCTGGTGTTCTGGCATCCGCATGGCTGGATCATCTGGCAGGAAATCGAACAATACATGCGCCAGGTCTATCGTGACAACGGCTACCAGGAAGTGCGTTGCCCGCAGATACTCGACAGCAGCCTGTGGGAAAAATCCGGCCACTGGGGGCATTATCGCGCCAACATGTTCATCACCGAGTCGGAAAGCCGCGACTACGCGGTGAAGCCGATGAATTGCCCCGGCCATGTGCAGATTTTCAACAACGGTTTGCGTTCGTATCGCGAACTGCCATTGCGTTATGGCGAATTCGGCTCCTGCCATCGTAACGAGCCCTCCGGCGCGCTGCACGGCGTGATGCGGGTGCGCGGCTTTACCCAGGATGACGGCCACATTTTTTGTACCGAAGACCAGATCGAGCCTGAAATCACCGCCTTTAATACCCAGCTACGCCGCGTCTACGCCGATTTCGGCTTTACCGACATTGCCGTGAAACTGGCACTGCGCCCGGAAAACCGCGTCGGCTCCGATGCTGACTGGGATAAATCAGAAAACGCCTTGCGCTCCGCCTTGCGTGCCAGCGGCCTAGATTGGGAAGAATTGCCCGGCGAAGGTGCTTTTTACGGCCCGAAGATCGAATTCCACATCAAGGACGCACTTGGCCGTTCCTGGCAGTGCGGCACAGTACAGGTCGACCCCTCGATGCCGGTGCGTTTGGGTGCCGAATATGTCGGCGAAGACAATGCCCGCCACACGCCCATCATGCTGCATCGTGCCGTACTCGGCTCGCTGGAACGCTTCATCGGCATTCTCATCGAACATCACGCAGGCGCGTTGCCGCTCTGGCTGTCGCCGGTGCAGGTAGTCATCATGAACATCTCCGAAGCACAGGCCGAATATGCCGCTACTGTGGCAGAAAAGCTGCGTGCAGCCGGCCTGCGCGTCGAATCCGATTTGCGTGGCGAGAAGATTGGCTATAAAATTCGCGAACATAGTTTGTTGAAGCGGCCTTATCAGGTTGTCGTTGGTGACAACGAAATGGCCGCCGGGATGGTCGCCGTGCGCGCCCGAGGCAACCAAGACCTCGGGCAAATGTCCCCTGAAGCGTTAATCGAACGTCTGCTGCAAGAACGCAGCATTCGTGGCGTTCATGGCGTTTAGTTCAAGCGCGGCAGCCTGTTTTGTTGTTTTTTTTGGAGAAATGAACCATCGCCCAGGATAAGACGCAACGCGTCAACCACGAAATTACCGCCCAGGAGATTCGTCTCGTCGGCATCGACTCCGAGCAACTCGGCATCGTTTCGCTGCGCGCAGCCCTTGCAACGGCTGAAGAAAGCGGCGTTGATCTGGTAGAAATCGCCCCCATGGCGCAGCCACCCGTCTGTCGTCTGATGGACTTCGGCAAATTCAAGTACCAGGAAGCCAAGCGCGCCCACGATGCCAAGCTCAAGCAGAAACAGATTCAGGTCAAGGAAATCAAGTTCCGCCCCGGCACCGACGAAGGCGATTACAAGATCAAACTGCGTAACCTGATCAAATTCCTGCAGGAAGGCGACAAGACCAAGATCACCCTGCGTTTCCGGGGCCGTGAAATGGCGCACCAGGAATTCGGCATCCGTCTGCTCGAGCGCGTCAAGACAGACTTGCTGGAATACGGCGTGGTGGAGCAGTTCCCCAAGATGGAAGGCCGCCAACTGGTGATGGTACTGGCGCCGATCAAGAAACAAATCGCACAGAAAGAAAAAGCAGCCGAAACAGTTCATTGATTTTGCTGCACCCCGAATTGCCTGTCGCGTCGATGCTGACGAGAGGGGCATTACAAGTGGCTGCGGGTCATCCAAGTGCCTTCAAAGAGAAGACCACCCGGTGCCATGTTAAAAAAGGAGATTCTTCGATGCCGAAGATGAAAACCAAAAGCAGTGCCAAAAAGCGCTTCAAGGTGCGCGCAGGCGGCACCATCAAGCGTGGATCGGCGTTCAAGCGTCACATCCTGACCAAAAAGACCACCAAGAGCAAGCGCCAGTTGCGCGGCATCACGGCGGTGGTTGCGTCCGATGTGAAATCCGTTCGGGCAATGATGCCCTACGCATAAGGAGAGCTTGAAATGTCCCGAGTTAAACGTGGTGTAACGGCGCGCGCGCGCCACAAGAAGGTTCTCGACGCAGCCAAGGGTTACCGCGGTCGTCGCAAGAATGTTTACCGCATCGCCAAACAGGCGGTGATGAAAGCCGGTCAATACGCCTATCGTGACCGTCGTCAGCGCAAGCGTCAGTTCCGCGCCCTGTGGATCGCCCGTATTAATGCGGGTGCTCGCGAACTGGGCATGAACTACAGCCGCCTCATGAACGGCCTGAAAAAAGCCGCCATCGAGGTCGATCGCAAGGTACTCGCCGATCTGGCCGTGTTCGACAAGCCGGCCTTTGCCGCACTGGCCAATCAAGCCAAAGCCAAACTGGCTGCCTGATTCTGCCTGCCCAGGAAAAAAGGAGGCATGGCCTCCTTTTTTCGCTTGTTGGATTGCGTTGGATGAACCCTTGCAACCCACTCAGTACGGCAGACTTTCCCTGCCCTCCCCCCGAAGGCTGAAATTTTCATGCACCCCATCGAGCAACTCATCGAGCAAGCCACCAGCGAATTCGCCCAGATCACGGATGCCGCGCAGCTCGAACAGGCCAAAGCCCGTTACCTCGGCAAAACTGGCCTGCTCACTGAACAACTGAAAAACCTCGGCAAACTGCCGCCGGAAGAGCGACGGAGTGCCGGTGCGATTATCAACCGCGCCAAAGAAGCCATCGAAACCGCGCTTAACACCCGCCGAGATGCCTTGAAGCATCTCGCGCTGGAAGCGCAACTATCCGCCGAAGCACTCGACATCACCCTGCCCGGCCGTGGACAGAATCGGGGCGCACTGCATCCGACCCTGCGTACATTGGAACGTATCGAGCAACTCTTCGGCTCGATCGGCTTTGCCGTGGTTGATGGTCCCGAAATCGAGGAAGACTGGTACAACTTCACCTCGCTCAACACACCGGAAAACCACCCGGCGCGGTCGATGCACGACACCTTCTACCTGGAAAATGCCCCCGGCGTGCTGCTGCGTACCCACACCAGCCCGGTGCAGATCCGCCACATGCAAACGCACGTCGCCCAGCACAAACATCTGCCGACGATGCCCGAGATCCGCGTCATTGCACCGGGGCGCGTCTATCGCGTCGACTCCGATGCCACGCATTCCCCTATGTTTCATCAGGTCGAAGGCCTGTGGATCGGTGAAAACGTCAGCTTTGCCGATCTCAAAGGCGTGATTGCCGACTTTCTGCGCCGCTTCTTCGAAAGCGACGAACTCAAGGTTCGCTTCCGCCCCTCCTTCTTCCCCTTTACCGAACCTTCCGCCGAAATCGACGTCGCCTTCATGAGTGGCGCACTGGAAGGCCGCTGGCTGGAAATTGCCGGTTGCGGCATGGTGCATCCCAATGTCCTGAAGAACGGTGGGATTGATCCGGAACGCTACACCGGCTTTGCCTTCGGCATGGGGCTGGATCGCCTGACCATGCTGCGCTACGGGATCAACGACCTGCGTCTGTTCTTCGAAGGCGACCTGCGTTTTCTCGCACAATTCAGCTAAGCCCCACACATTCAACACTCCATACGCCATCATGCAATTCTCTGAAAACTGGCTGCGTAGCCTCGTCAAACCCCCGCTAGACAGCCAGGCGCTCGCCCATCTGCTGACCATGGCCGGTCTCGAGGTTGAAGAAATGCGGCCGATGGCACCTGCTTTTGGCAATGTCGTCGTTGCTCAGGTGATCTCGGTCGAAAAACACCCCGATGCCGACAAACTCAATCTGTGCAAGGTTGATGCGGGCGAAGCTGCGCCTTTGCAGATTGTCTGCGGCGCACCCAACGTCGCTGCCGGCATGAAGGTTCCCTGCGCCCTGATCGGCGCGGTTCTGCCCGGTATCACCATCAAAAAAGCCAAGGTTCGCGGCATCGAATCCTTCGGCATGCTCTGCTCGGCACGCGAACTGGGCATCACCCAGGAAGATACCGGTGGCCTCCTGCCGCTGGATGCGGAAGCCATCATCGGCCAGAACATCCGCGAACACCTGCAACTCGACGACCAGCTCATCACCCTGAAGCTGACCCCCAACCGCGCCGACTGCCTCTCGCTCAGCGGGATTGCCCGTGAAGTGGCCGCCTTGAGCGGTGCGCCGCTGCGTCTGCCGGAAACCACAGCCGTGCCCGCCAGCCACGACGAAGTGCCGGCCATCGCGCTCGATGCACCCGCAGCCTGCCCGCGTTATTGCGGACGCATCCTCCGCAACCTCAACGCCCGCGCCGCAACCCCCGCCTGGATCGTGCGCCGCCTGGAACGCAGCGGCATTCGCAGCATCAGCGCGATCGTCGATGTCACCAACTATGTCATGCTGGAACTGGGGCAACCGCTGCACGCCTTCGACCATGCCCGCCTGCAGGGGACGATCCATGTACGTCAGGCACGTCCCGGCGAACAAATCAAACTGCTCAACGAACAGCATATTTCGCTCACACCTGAAACCCTCGTGATTGCAGACGAAGCTCACGGTGGCCGCGCGCTGGCACTGGCCGGCATCATGGGGGGCACCGACAGTAGCGTCACCGAAGACACCCGCACGATCCTGCTCGAAAGTGCCTTCTTCACGCCCGCCGCCATCGCCGGAAAAGCGCGTGAACTGGGCTTCTCCAGCGACTCCTCCTATCGTTTCGAACGCGGCGTGGACTATGCCCTGCCGCGCGCGGCCATCGAACGCGCCACCCGGCTGATCCTCGACATCTGCGGCGGTGAAGCGGGTGAGATTGTCGAAGCCCTGGCTGAAAACCACCTGCCACAACGCCCACCGGTACGCCTGCGTAGCGCGCGCGCGCGCAAGGTTCTCGGCATTTTCCTCGACACCGCGCACATCGAAACCCTGCTGCATGGCCTCGGTTTTCCGCTGCAACGCGAAGGCGACGACTTCATCGTCACCCCGCCCTCGCATCGCTATGACATTGAAATCGAAGAAGACCTGATCGAAGAAATCGCCCGCCTGCACGGTTACGACCACATTCCCTCACCCGCGCCACGCGGCCTGCTGGAAATGCGGCCGCAACCCGAAAGACAGCGCCCGGTCATGGCACTGCGCCACCGGGTAGCCGAACGCGACTTTTTCGAAGTCGTCAATTACAGTTTTGTCGATACCGCTTGGGAGGCCGATTTCTGTGCCAACACGGCACCCATCGTCCTGGCCAATCCCATTGCCAGCCAGATGAACGTCATGCGTTCCAGTCTCATCGGCGGGCTGGTCAACACCCTGGCCTACAACCTCAAACGCCGCACCCACCGCGTGCGGATCTTCGAAATCGGCCGTTGCTTTTTGCGTGATGCCGCCGCACAACCCGTCGCGGGTTTCCAGCAGCCCCAACGTCTGGCCGCACTCTGTGCAGGTTCAGCCACGCCCGCTCAATGGGGTGAAAAAACACGCCTGGTGGATTTCTTTGATCTCAAAGGTGATCTTGAATCCCTGTTCCCCGCAGCCACCGCAGCAACATTGCGCTTTGAAAAGACAACCCACCCTGCCCTGCATCCCGGACGTTCCGCCACGGTCTGGCTGAACAACCACAATATCGGCCTGATTGGCGAACTTCACCCCGCTTGGGTGCAGAAATACGAACTGGTGAACGCCCCGATCGTCTTTGAAATCGACCTCACCGCACTCACGCACAACGAATTGCCGGCTTATCAGCCGGTCTCGCGCTTCCCCTCGGTTGAGCGCGATCTCGCCCTGCTGCTGCCGCAAGAACAAGCCCTGCAAGCCCTGCAAGATGCTTTGCGCGCCGCCGCTCCCAGCATCGTCCAACACATCGAACTGTTTGATATCTATCAAGGAAAAGGCATCGATCCTGGACTAAAAAGTCTTGCTTTCCACATAGTTATGCAAGATACTGAGGGGACTTTGTCCGAGGCCGCTGTGGATGCTGCCATCCAGACACTGCTGGATGTTGCCACCCGTCAGTTTTCTGCCACGCTGCGTTGCTGATATCGGCAACGCTTGCAGAATCCAGAATCACATCGCCCTTCAGACTAAAGCACAAGGTTTCAGGAGCAAGAATGACACTCACCAAGGCTGAACTGGCCGATCTGCTGTTTGAAAAGGTCGGCCTGAACAAGCGCGAGGCCAAAGATATGGTCGAAAGCTTCTTCGAGGAAATCCGCGAAGCACTGGAAAAAGGCGACAGCGTCAAGCTCTCCAGCTTCGGCAATTTCCAGTTGCGCGACAAACCGCAGCGCCCGGGGCGCAACCCGAAAACCGGCGAAGAAATCCCCATCACCGCACGTCGCGTCGTCACGTTTCATGCCAGCCAGAAACTGAAAACCGCCGTCGAAAACCTGAAACCTGGCAACAATGGCAGCCTCTGGCATTAACCAACCCCTGCCACCCATCCCCGCCAAACGGTATTTCACCATTGGCGAGGTCAGCGAACTGTGCGGGGTCAAACCGCACGTCCTGCGTTATTGGGAACAGGAGTTCACCCAACTGCGCCCGGTCAAACGACGCGGCAACCGGCGTTATTACCAGCACCATGAAGTGCTGCTGGTGCGCCGTATCCGCGAGTTGCTCTACCAGGAAGGCTTCACTATCAGCGGTGCACGTAGCCGCCTGGAAGAAGGCCACGGAAAATCCATCCGCGAAGAACATCATGAGATCGCCAACGAAGTGCCTGCCAGTGTTTTGCCGGGAATGTTGTCGTTACGCGCCGAACTTGCCAGCATCATCGAGTCACTACGCCTTTAAGACATTCAGATTCCCTTGAAAATCCGTCAAATTGGCAGACTTTTCACACCGCCTCTGGTATAATTTTTTTGTTCGGGGCGTAGCGCAGCCTGGTAGCGCACTTGCATGGGGTGCAAGGGGTCGCGAGTTCGAATCCCGCCGTCCCGACCAATTCATATCAAGTAAAAAAGCCACCTGCACGGTGGCTTTTTTACTTGCCGAGCCACTCGGGTCAATTCTGGTTTTTCAGCTTTGTTCAACAATTCAAAAACCACACACCCGAAAACATCAAACTGAATTTTCAAGCTAACCCGCTCAACGCAAAACACCGGACATGGCTCAAGAAATCGAACTCAAGCTCGATCTCCCCATCAACGCACAACGACGTTTTCTGCGCCATCCATTCCTGCGCCAAGCCCTTGCACGGCACACGCAAACCCTCATCAATCGCTATTTCGACACACCCTCACGGGCACTGCACAGACGTGCCATTGCTCTGCGACTGCGCAAACAAGGGCGGCTCTGGCTGCAAACAGTCAAATGTGCGGGCGATTCGCTGACGGGGCTTTCTTCACGCCCCGAATGGGAAACAACTTATGCCGGCCATTTTGACTTTTCGTCCATCGACGCAATGCCTCTACGTCGATGGCTGGAACACCCAAAACAGGTGCAGCACCTGGCCCCCTTGTTCGAGACCAATTTTCGGCGCACCACCTGGCGTTTCGAACCACAACCGGGCTGCATCATCCTGCTGATGCTGGATCGTGGCTGGATCGAAGCCGCCGGGCGACGTGCACCGATCTCGGAGGTGGAAATTGAACTGGCAACCCCGGATCATCCCGCAGGCATCGCGGAAATTTTCAAACTAGCGCATCAACTGGGACAGCAGGTTCCTTTGCTGCCCAATGCCACGAGCAAGGCGGCGCGCGGTTACCGGTTGTTTCTCGACGAACCCGTCCCATCAACTCCGCCACGCCAGGCGCCTCCGCTGGCATTACACGCCAGCGACACGCCACTGCACGCATTTCGTCAGCTCATGCTGGAATGTCTCGCGCATCTGCAGAACAACGCGGCAGAAGCCTGCCGCGCCGGGCCACATGACATTGACGAACGCATCCATCAGATGCGTATCGCCACTCGCAGGCTGCGTGCCTTACTGGGACTATTTGCAGAACATCTGCCCGCAGCCCTGCGCGAAGAACTCACGCCGGGCTTGCGGCAACTGGCACGCGAACTGGGGTACGCCCGTGATCTCGATGTATTACAGACCCATATCGTCACCCCGGTCATTCAGGCACGCCCGAATGAGGTACACCTGAACACGCTGGCGAGCATGCTACACACCCGCCACCAGGCTGCCCGCTCCAACGTTCTCGCTTATCTGCACAGCGTGGCGTATGGCCAGTTCATACTCTTGACTACCGACTGGCTCCATCGTCCATGCCTCACCTCACCCCGCTCAGGCGCAGCCCCGCTGGAGCAATTTCTGATCGCACGCCTTCTGCGCCAACTCAACAAGATTCAAAACCACATTCGTCTGACACAAATTATCCAGGCAGAACAGCCTGACATTTCCACGACGCTGCATCGGTTACGCATCGCGATCAAGCATCTGCGCTATACCCTCGAATTTTTCCAACCGCTGATCACACGAAAATCCGGGCAATCTTACTGGCGCAAACTACTGAAAAAATCCGATCATTTGCAAGAACACCTGGGACAGATCAACGACCTGACCCATGCGGGTGTGCAACTTACCCCGCTCATCAAACAGCGCCCACAGTTACGCGAAACCATCGCACAGATCGGTGACTGGCATGTCGCGCGCTATGCCTGCCTGATGCAGGAAGTGCTCCAGCGACTGCAAGCACGTCACCTGTTCAAGCCCCCCCGTCATGAACAACTTTTCCGCAACTGAGTCTCATCGCATGGATCTGCTGCTCTGGCGACACGCCGAAGCCGAACCTGCACGCCCGGGGCAAACGGATCTCGAACGTCGGCTGACACACCACGGTGAAGCGCAGGCGCGACGCATGGCGCACTGGCTGAAAAAACGACGGGCACGCTGCGAGATTGCTGACGATGCCAATCACGCCCCCCACACCACCCTCGCCGATGAACTGCACCTCATCGTCAGCCCGGCAACACGCTGCCAGCAAACCGCGCAGGCATTGACGAATACCTACACCACCGCCAACGCGCTCAAGCCGTCTGCGGTCATCGACGACATCCTGCCTTTGATCCACCCGCACCAGAGATCGTCCCAGAACCCCCGTCAACACAACACACTGTTGCTGGTTGGTCACCAGCCCTGGCTGGGACAACTGGCCGCCCGGCTATTGTCGGGGGACGCAAACCCGCAGCACGCAGCTGAATGGGAGATCAAAAAAGCGGCCGTCTGGTGGTTCTCCCTACGCATCTCGGATGATCACAACTTTCAACAGGTACGCTTACGCTGCGTGATGCCCCCGGAGATGACCGGATAGCGGAAGACTCAACGACCGTTGCGCGGCTTGCGAGCCGGATCTTTCCGGTCTTTGCGTGGCGGTTGGCTACTCTCTGCTCTCGCCCCTGTTTGTAGCGGTTTCTTCGTGGCTGCCGGACGGCGGGGCGCAGCCGATGTTGCTCCACGCGAGGGTTCGCCCTTAGACACAGACACCGTCACAGCCACCTTGCGCCGCGCACAACCGGAGGCCGGTTCCCGCTGCCCCTCAGCACCCAAAGGTTGATAAGCGGGCACCAGATGCCGTGCACTGTTGCCGATCAGATCGGCGCGCCCCATCTGCCGTAACACCTCACGCAGCAGCGGCCAGTTAGCCGGATCGTGATAGCGCATGAAGGCTTTATGGATACGACGCTGACGACCCGTGCGTGGCGTGGTGACTTCTTCGCTATCCGCACTCACCTTGCGCAGCGGATTCTTGCCGCTGTGATACATGGCGGAGGCGATGGCCAGCGGGGTCGGCAGGAAATTCTGCACCTGATCAAGACGAAACTTGTTGCGCTTGAGCCAAAGTGCCAGTGCCAGCACGTCTTCATCGCTAGCACCCGGATGTGCGCCAATGAAATACGGGATAAGGTATTGCTCCTTACCCGCCTCGCGCGAGAACTTCTCGAACAGCAGCTTGAATTTGTCATAGTTGCCGATGGCCGGCTTCATCATCTTCGACAGCGGCTCCGGCTCGGTGTGCTCGGGGGCGATTTTGAGATAACCGCCGACATGATGGGTGACCAGTTCCTTGATGTACTCGGGCGACTGCACCGCGAGGTCATAACGCAAACCGGAACCAATCAGGATTTTCTTGATGCCACGAATTTGCCGCGCTTTTCGGTAGAGCTGGATCAAGGGGCCATGATCGGTGCCCATGTTCTCGCAGATATCGGGAAACACGCAGGACAGGCGGCGGCAGGAGGACTCGATTTTTTTGTCTTTGCAGGCCAGCCGGTACATGTTGGCCGTCGGCCCGCCCAGATCGGAAATCACGCCGGTAAACCCCGGGGTCTTGTCGCGGATCTGCTCGATCTCATGCAGGATGGAGGCTTCGGAACGGCTCTGGATGATGCGGCCTTCGTGCTCGGTAATCGAGCAGAAGGTGCAGCCACCGAAACAGCCGCGCATGATGTTGATCGAAAAACGGATCATTTCCCAGGCAGGAATCTTCGCATTGCCGTAGGACGGATGCGGCGCGCGGGCAAACGGCAGGCCGTAAATGTGGTCCATCTCGGGCGTGGTGAGCGGTAGTGGTGGCGGATTGAGCCACACATCGCGTCGCCCCGGCCCCGTACCATGCGCCTGCACCAGCGCGCGGGCGTTACCCGGATTGGATTCAAGATGAAAGGTGCGCGAGGCATGGGCATAGCGTACCTTGTCTTCGATCACCTGTTCATACGACGGCAAGCGGATCACCGTCTGCGCGCGTGCGGCCTTGCGTGCCGCCAGCCGTTCGGTACGCGGCAGAATCTGGATGGGTTGCGCTTGCTCCTGGGTGCCGCAGGATGAGGTGAGGGATGAAGGCGCGGGTTCCATCGCATAAGGGTCGGCATGGACATGCGGCGGATGATGCGTGCCCGGCGTATCGACCTGCGTTGAATCAAGCTCTTCCCAACCCTCGGGTCGCCAGCCGGGCGTGACCATGAAGGCCGTGCCACGCAGGTCGCGGATTTCAGCAACCGGCACGCCCCTGGCCAGACGATGCGCCAGTTCAACAATCGCACGCTCGGCATTGCCGAACAGCAGCAGGTCGGCCTTGGAATCGAGCAGGATGGAACGCCGCACCTTGTCTGACCAGTAATCGTAATGCGCGATACGCCGCAAGCTGGCCTCGATGCTGCCAATGATGACCGGGCGATCAGGAAACGCCTCGCGGCAACGTTGGGCATACACCACCACGGCACGATCCGGCCGCTTGTTCGCCTCGGCATGGGGCGTGTAGGCATCATCCGAGCGGATCTTGCGGTCTGATGTGTAGCGGTTGACCATCGAATCCATGTTGCCGGCGGTCACGCCATAAAACAGGTTGGGCTTGCCCAGGATTTTGAACGCCTCGGCCGAATGCCAGTCGGGCTGACTGATGATGCCAACACGAAAGCCTTGCGCTTCGAGCAGCCGCCCAACCAGTGCCATGCCAAAACTCGGGTGGTCGATATAGGCATCGCCGGTCACCAGAATAATGTCGCAGGAATCCCAGCCGAGCTTGTCCATTTCGCCACGCGACATGGGTAAAAAGGGCGCGATACCGAAGCGTTGCGCCCAGTATTTGCGGTAAGAAGTCAGCAGTTTGGGCTGGGATGCAGGTTCATTCATGGATAAACAACCACGTCAGATAGAAGCGGGCCATCAGGAAACATGATGGGTTTGGCGCGCCGCATGGTGTTGCAACTCGTGGAGCGGTTTGCCCGGTCGGCGGTGGCCCACCCATTGGGGCAGCAGCGAGCCCGCCAGCATCCCCAGGGCGGACACGCACACGCCGATCAGCTGCGGCGGAACCCCTTCCTCACCGATCAGCGCGTAAGCATATTCACGACTGCCGCTGTGGGCATCAGCCACCAGGACTTCCACCAACAGCCACGACAGCAGGCCGCCAAAAATCGCAGCCAGTGCACCCTGGCTGGTCGCGCGTTTCCAGAGCATGCCGCACAGCAGCGGAACGAACGCCCCGGCAAGGGTGATCTTGTAGGCGTTTTCCACCATCTTGAAAATCGAGGCATGGGTGTTCAGCGCGAAAATCAGCACCAGCCCGGTAAAACAGATCACCGTACCGCGCATCACCCAGAGAAATTGATGGTCGCCCATTTTTGGCCAGAAACCGCGAATGACGTTTTCGGCAAAGGTCACTGAAGGCGCGAGCAATGTGGCGGAGGAACAGCTCATGATGGCCGACAGCACCGCCCCGAAGAACAGCACCTGCGCGAAGATCGGCGTGTGTTGCAAGACCAGCGTGGGCAGGACGAGCTGGGTATCCGTTTGCAGCAGTCGGGAGAATTGTTCGGGGTCGATCAGCGTGGCCGAATAGGCGATGAACATCGGTACAAAGGTGAAGACGAAATAAATGGATGCGCCGAGGATCGAGCCGGTCAGTGCCACCTTCGCACTGCTGGCCGAGGTAATCCGCTGGAATACGTCCTGCTGCGGGATCGAGCCCAGCATCATGGTCATCCATGCACCGAGGAAAGCCACCCACTTGAGCAGATTCATCTCCGGAAAGAAGTCGAGTTTGCCTGCCGCATGGGCGTGAGAAATGATGGCGGAAGCCCCGCCCTGAACCTGGCCGCTGACGGTCCAGGCGATGAACAACAGCCCGCCGATGGAGACGGTCATTTGCACGAAATCGAGAATCGCGACCGAAAACATGCCACCAAACGTAGTGTAGGTCAGCACGATGGCCGCCCCCAGGATCATGCCGGTCTGCTGACTGACCGCACCATCCGTCACCACATAAAAAATCAGCCCCAGTGCCTTGATTTGCGCGGCGACCCAGCCCAGATAGGAAGCGACGATACAGATCGTCGTGAGGATTTCAACGGCACGGTTGTAGCGCATGCGGTAGAAATCGCCCAGCGTCAGGATGTTGAGCTTGTAGAGATAACGCGAAAACAGAACCCCGGCGATGATGAGGCACATCGACGAGCCGAACGGATCCGCAACCACCCCGGTCAGACCATCCTTGACGAAGGTCGAGGAAACGCCAAACACTGCCTCGGCACCAAACCAGGTGGCGAATACGGTGGCCGTCACAACCGGCAACGGCAGGCTGCGCCCGGCAACGGCAAAATCCTTGGCACTATGTACGCGCGTCGCGGCCACGAGGCCGATACCAACCGAAACCATCAGGTAGAGAATGACAAACCACAACAGCATGGGCGACCCTCCGGATCAGGAATCAGAAATAAGATGGCAGCGCCAGCAAGGCGAGCAGCAGCGCACATAGCACGGCGGCCATCGACAGACGACGGCTGGCCGCGACTTCAGCCTGCAACTGCCCGAGTGCGAGCAGTGCGGCGGCACGCTTTTCGTCGCGTTCCAGTGCCTGATGCACCAGCCGTGGCAATGCAGGCAACAGCCGCGCCCATTGCGGGGCTTCGTGCTTCAGGTTATCGAGCAGACCACGCCAGCCCATCTGTTCGCTCATCCAGCGTTCGAGAAAGGGTTTGGCGGTGGTCCATAAATCCAGGTCGGGATCGAGCTGACGACCCAAACCCTCGATATTGAGCAATGTTTTTTGCAGCAACACCAGTTGCGGCTGCACTTCAATGTTGAAGCGGCGCGAAGTCTGGAACAGGCGCAGCAACACCTTGCCAAAGGAAATGTCTTTCAGCGGCCGGTCAAAGAAAGGCTCGCAACAAGCGCGAATCGCCGCTTCCAGTTCATCCACGCGCGTCTCGGGCGGTGCCCAGCCGGATTCGATGTGCGCCTCGGCCACCCGCTTGTAATCGCGAAGGAAGAAGGCGAGCAGATTCTGCGCGAGATAGTTCTTGTCGACATCCGTCAGCGTGCCAACGATGCCGAAATCCAGCGCGACATACTGGCCGCCGGGTGCGACAAAAATATTACCCGGGTGCATGTCGGCATGAAAAAAGCCGTCGCGGAAAACCTGGGTAAAAAAGATTTCCACCCCATTGCGAGAGAGCATTTTCAGGTCGATGCCCTGCTCACGCAACACGTCCAGCTGGCTGATCGGCGTGCCGTACATACGCTCCATCACCATCACCGACTCGTCGCAGAAATCCCAATACACCTCGGGTGCCAGCAGAATTTTCGAATCCTTGAAATTACGCCGCAACAACGAGCAGTTGGCGGCTTCGCGCATCAGGTCGAGTTCATCATGCAGATATTTCTCGAACTCACCCACCACCTCGCGCGGCTTCAGGCGACGAGCATCCGCCCACAACCATTCCAGCAGGGCAGCACCCGCCCGCAACAGTTCGATGTCATGAACAATGATCTCGCGAACCCCCGGTCGGAGGATTTTGACCGCCACCTCATGCCCGCCATCTTCCTCGCGCAGCGTCGCAAAATGCACTTGCGCCACGGAAGCCGAAGCCACCGGCACGCGTTCAAACGTGGCGAAAACTTCATCCACCGAGCGTCCATACACCCGTTGCAGCACGGCCAAAGCCTGATTCGTCGGAAAAGGTGGCACACGATCCTGCAACAGGGCAAGCTCTTCGGCAATATCCACCGGCAGCAGATCGCGCCGGGTCGATAACATCTGGCCAAACTTGACAAAAATCGGCCCCAGCTCTTCCAAAGCCCGGCGCAGACGCACCGCACGCGGCGCATCCAGTGCCGCACTGCCACGCCGCCAGAACTGGCAGGCATTGGCCAGGCGCAGCAGGCGACCACTCGGCTCATGCGCGAGCAACAACTGGTCAAGACCATGACGACTGGCAACACGCAGGATTTTCAGCAGACGGGGCAAGGACATGAGTATGTACGCGGAAAACCACCCAAAGCCCCACCGGGCCCGGGTAAAAAGGCCGCATTTTCCCATAGCCCGCACAAAGCCGAAAGACGGGTGAGTTCCGGAGATGGCGTCGGAAAAATTGTGGGGAGGCGGGATATTTGGCACTTGGGGGATTTGGCCGCCGGAAGTGGGACTAGGCGCAATGGTGCGGGATTTGGCGGGATTGGGGTGGTTTTTTTGCGTGGACGGTTTTGCAGGTGGAATTGTCCGATTTTGGTGATTTTGCGCGATATTTGGCACAGGGCGCGGGTGGGGGTTTAACGCGGGTGGGGGATGAAAACGGGGGCTTTTGCCCCTATTTTTTTTCGCGGTCGAAGACGGTGGCTAGCTCGTTGATGTATTCACCGACTTTGAGCCAGGCGCGGAAGCCGGGGTGGAGGATGGCTTCTAGCAGGGCGTCGATGGCGCGACGCTGGTCGGGGGAGCAGCGGGTGTAGCGGGCGAGGTGTTCGGCGGCATGGGGTTCCAGATCGCCTTGACTGGCGCGGCTGGCGGCGGTTTCCATGGCGCGCAGCTCGGCGCGGGTGCGTGGCCCCTGGCCGGTGGCCAGCCAGTCCACCAGGACACCACCGGTGGATGCCAATGAGACGAGATGCTTCAGCCCGGGCAGCTTCTCCCCCCTCAAGTACGCTCCGAGGAGCGCATCAGACATACCGCACCTCGATGCAAAGGAGCGATTTGACTCGTCGCCAATTATTAAACGCAACCGAGTTCCGATAAGTTCCGATTCTTCGAGAAGAATCGGAACTTTAGAATCGGAACTAGATGACGAGTTCCGATTCTCTGCGGATGCAGCACTGGCGCGAGGTTTGGCGATATTCGACACGTTCAAGGCTCCCCGAGAATCGGACGCGAATCGGAACCAATAAAAACATTCTCAAAAGTTGTTGACATGCATCCTTTTGAGCGGAATAATTCGTCTCGGTCAATCACCACAAGGACAACTGACATGAAACAAGACCCACGCGACTGGCATCCTGCCGAAATCAAGGCGGCGGTGTGGAAACAAGGCCTGACCTTCAAGGGGCTGGCGATGGCGCACGGCTATAAGAGCATTGATGCGATATCGCAGGCACTACACCGCAGCTACCCCAAGGCCGAGCGGATACTGGCCGAGGCGGTGGGCGTGCCCCCTGAAGTGATCTGGCCTTCACGCTACCGTGCCCGGATGGCGGAAAAGTCTGTCAGCAACAAGACGGATTCTAGCAAATCGCGCGTTAGAGCGCACGATCTGGCACGCGTCAATGCGGAGCTGGTGGCCTGACATGCGGGCGGACGGGCTGACGGCCGATCTGTTTGACGCGCTGCCGGGGGCTGCGGGCGGGCTGGATGGCCTGTTGCCGGGGCGGATGGGCTGCGCGGTGGAGATTGCGGCGGTGATGGCGCAGGCGATCGATGCGGCACGCGAGCGGGGGCTGGATCGGGCGCAGATTGTGGCGCGGATGAGCTTTGTGCTGGGCGAGCGGTTGTCGGAAGCGACGCTGAACGGCTATACCAGCCAGGCGCACGCGGAGCGGGAGATCAGCCTGCGGCGGGCGATGGCGTTTGATGCGGCACTGGGCGCGGATGTGCTGCTGGGGCTGTATGCCCAGAAGTGTGGCGGGCGGCGGGTGGTGAGCGCGGACGAGGCTGCCTTTATCGAGCTGGGGCGCATCCAGCAACAGGAACAGCAGCTGGCGGCACGCAAACGCGCGCTGCAAACGCTGCTGAAAGCGGGGGTGGGCGTATGAGCGGGGGCTGGTACAGCGTGCAGGAACTGGCGGGGTTGCCGGGGATGCCTGGGTCAGAGCGCGGAGCGTTTAAGGCGCTGAAAAAAAATTTATGCGTAGCGCGCTCAAAAGAGAGCGGCAAAGGCCGCGAATACCCCCTGACCTGCCTGCCGAAAGAAACACAGGCGGCGTTGCTGGCGCGCGAGCTGGCGGCGCAAGCGGGGAAGCCGCCGTTTCATACCCCGGCCACCCCGGCCACCCCATCCCTGCCCGCCACGA
>JAGOVA010000062.1 GCA_018061005.1 Sterolibacterium sp.
GCGTGCCGTTCAGCAGGATGCTGCCTTCATCCGGCCGGTACAGGCCAAGGATCAGCATGGCCAGCGTGGTCTTGCCGCTGCCGTTGCCGCCGACGATGTAGAGGATTTCACCCTGGCGGATGGATAGATCCAGCGGCCCCAGTACGAACTGGCTGTCGTCACTGCTGCTTGGGTAGTGGTGACGCAGGCCACGCAGTTCGAGCGTCCAGCCCTTACCGGTCGCCTGAATGGTCGCAGAACTCAGCAGGGTAGGGGTGGGCTGAGCGGAAAACGCGGCTGCGCCATCCCTCTGCACCAGGTCATGACCAAGTTTCTGAATATTCCCCAACGCCACTTCAGCACTGCGTACCACCGGAATGGACACCACCAGTTCGCTGATGGGGCGCACCAGATACAGGAGCGTCAGGGTAATGGTCGACATGATTTCCGCAGGCTGTGGCAGCCACTGCGGAACGACGAACAGCAATGTGCCGATCGCCACATAAAACAGCACGGTGCCAAAGTTCACGACAACGCTGAAGCCCTTCATGCTGGCAATGACATTGCTGCGATATTCCCAGGCCTCACTGGCCAGCACCTTGTCAATGAACAGGTGGCCACGCGCCCGATTGAGCTGCAACTCCTTGCTGCCTTCGATCAGATCACGGAAATGCTGATAGAGCGTATCCATCTGCTCGCGCACCCGCTCCAGCAGACGAAGTGGGCCGCGCTCCGCCAGGCGAAAGCTCAATACACCGACGACCACAAACAGCACCACCAGCAAGCAAAGCAGCCACGACAGCCAGGCCATGTAAACAAAGCAAGTAGCAATGATAATGACATTACCAAAGGCCACCGGCAGCGAAATGAAAGACTGGTTGAAGGTATCCACATCCTTGGTCAGGATGACCAGCAGGCCAGGCTTGCCCAGTGCCTGCAGCCGCTTCTGTGGTGCCGCCAGCAGTTTGCGGCTCAGGGAAATCCGCAGCTCACAAATCGCCGCCTGCGTCAGACGCAGCAAAGAGATTTCAGAGGCCGACTTGGTCAGCAGATGAACCACGGCCAACGAGAAGAACCACAGCGCAAGCGAGTTCAACTGCGTGGCCTCTGCGCTGAGCCCCTTGCCGATAACCGCCACCAGTGCCGCGCCACTCAAACCACTCAATATCCCCGTCAACGAGGAAAACAGCAACAATGGCCACGACTGACGATAGAGGTAGGACAACAATTTCATCGAGGCCACCCCATACGATGACGATGCCCGACCCGCTGGGGCAAGTCAGAAAAAAGCCGATCCAGGGAAAAGGAACAGCGGACGAACGCACGGGTTCGCCGCATGACATCCCTATCAATCATCTGGTGCGCAGGACGGGACTTGAACCCGTACGGCCAAAGCCGGCAGATTTTAAGTCTGCTATGTCTACCAATTCCATCACCCGCGCCTGGAGTGCTGCCACATACAACCTTCATACCGGCTGGCGCGAAGCACAAGCAACCTCCACGACCGCCAAGCATAATCCATCCGCATGGCAGGGGCAGAAGTAATTCACCACCGACAGTGACACACTACGCATACCACCCCACTTTGCCAAGGTTTCGACCATACTTGCGGCCTCGTTCAGGCACGCCGCCACAGCGTGCCTTGCGAAGTATCTTCAAGCACCACGCCCTGTGCAAGCAGTTCCGCACGAATGCGGTCTGCCTCGGCAAAATTCTTTGCTTGCTTGGCAGCCGTGCGCGCCGCAATCAACGCATCAATCTCGGCACTCGAACAGCCCCCTCCGGCAACGGGCACCGCCTGAAGGAAACCGGTCGAATCACGCTGCAACAAGCCCAGCACGCCAGCCAACGCCCGCAGCAGCAGTGCCACCCCGGTATCGTGCGTGCGATTGATTTCACCGGCCAGATCAAACAGAACAGCCACCGCTTCCGGTGTATTGAAATCATCATCCATTGCCGCCTTGAAGCGCGCAGCATATGCTGACGACCAGTCGACCTCAACAGCAGCCAGCGTAGTCACATTCGCTGGCACATTCTTGAGTGCCGTGTACAAACGCGTCAACGCCCCACGCGCATCGTCGAGATGCGCGTCCGAATAGTTCAGCTGACTGCGGTAATGGGCGCGCAGAATGAAGAACCGCACAACCTCCGCATCATACTGCCCGAGCACTTCACGAATGGTGAAAAAATTGCCGAGTGACTTCGACATTTTCTCGTCATCGACGCGCACAAAACCATTGTGCATCCAGTAATTAACGAAAGGATGCGCTTCGTCAGGCGGCATCGCCCCTTCGCTCTGGGCGATTTCGTTCTCGTGATGCGGAAACTGCAAATCCTGGCCACCGCCGTGGATATCGAAATGGGTTCCCAGCAACTGCGAGCTCATGGCCGAACACTCGATATGCCAGCCCGGCCGCCCCTCACCCCAAGGCGATGTCCAGCGCGCCTCATCTGGCTCCCCGGATTTACCCTGCTTCCACAACACAAAATCCAGCGGATCCTGCTTGCCTTCCGTGATCTGCACCCGTTCGCCCGCGCGCAGGTCTTCCAGTGATTTTCCTGAAAGTTTGCCGTAACCCGCAAACTTGCGGACATGAAAACAGACATCCCGGTTATCCGCCACATACGCATAACCGTTCTTTTCCAGCGCACCGATCATGTCCAGCATTTGCGGCACAAACTCGGTGGCGCGCGGCTCATGATCCGGACGCTGCACCCCCAGCGCGTCGGCATCTTCATGCATGGCTGCGATAAAACGATTCGTCAAGGCGCGCAGGCTCTCACCATTTTCAGCAGCACGACGAATGATCTTGTCATCAATATCGGTGATATTGCGAACATACGTCACCCGGTAGCCACTGGCGCGCAACCAGCGCGCAACCATGTCGAAGACCACCAGCACACGCGCATGCCCCAGGTGGCAGTAATCGTAGACCGTCATGCCACAGACATACATGCGAACATGACCGGGTTCAATGGAAACAAAGACCTGCCGGTCACGCGTAATGGAATTATGGATTTTCAGCATGAAAAACGTCCAACACCTTTTCTGGCATCCTGCTTGCAAAAAGCCTTGTTTCACGGATGCCTGAAAATACAAGCCAAGATAAGCCAGACCCGGGAGCATCCGTGAATAAACCAAACTTTCTTGGTAGAATGGATCGGTTAAAAACCGCCTGGCAAAAAGGAACAACTATAACATGAGCATTCGCCGCCTCAGCCTGAGAACCCCTCTCGCCATCGTCGCTGCCGCGCTCGTGGCACTTGCACCGCCAGCTCATGCCGACAGCCTGCAAGACATAGGCCGACTGATGAAGCAGGCGCAATACAGCCAGGCACTCGACAAAGTCGAGCAATATCTGTCCTCCAACGCCAAAGATCCGCAGGGACGCTTTCTCAAGGGGCTGATCCTCACCGAACTCAACCGCCAGGCCGAAGCCATTGTGGTGTTCACCAAGCTCACTGAAGAATTTCCCGAGTCCCCCGAGCCCTACAACAACCTCGCGGTGATCTACGCCCAGCAGAAACAATACGACAAGGCGCGCCAGGCACTGGAAATGGCCATCCGCACCCATCCTTCCTACGCCACTGCGCATGAAAATCTCGGCGATATCTACGCCCACATGGCCAGCCAGGCTTACGACAAGGCCTTGTTGATCGACTCATCCAATGCCAGCGCGCAAACCAAGCTGTCCATGATCCGCGACATGATGACCGGGGGCGGCCGCACCTCGCCGATCGCCGGCGGCACGCGCCCGACCGCCAAACCCGTGCCTGCACCCATCGCTGCAGCCACTCCACCACAACCCACGACCACTTCCCCAGCAGCCACCGCAACCTCGCCTGTAGCCACAGCCTCACCTTCCCCCAAAGCCAGCCCCGCTGAATCCAGCCCGGCTGCTGCGGGAGACAGCGAAATCGCCAGCACGATTGAAGCCTGGGCTGCGGCATGGTCTAAAAAGAACGTCAAAGTTTACCTGTCTTATTACGCAAAGGACTTCGACCCCCCCAAGGGAGAATCCCGCAGTTCTTGGGAATCAGAACGTCACAAGCGCATCGCCAAACCGGGTAGCATTCAGGTGAGCGTCGACAACGTGAAGGTCACCACGGAAGGGGCGGATCGCGCCACGGCACGTTTCCGTCAGCACTATCAATCCGCCACATTGAAAACCAGCGGCAACAAGGTATTGAGCCTGGTCAAGCGCGACGGCAAGTGGCAAATCAAACAAGAACGGGTGAAATAACCCTCACCCGCCAGCGCAGCACACAACTATTGCAGCCATTGCAACCATCAGCCAAACCAATCAGCCAAACCAATCAGCCAAACCATTAAGGACATCCAGAACGTGACGCTGAAATTGCGCCTGAAACAGGGAGTCATTGCTATCGCCTGCGCTGCGATGAGCACGACTTTCGCCATTCCTGCGCCCAGCGTTGTCCGCTATTCGGATGCAGGACCTGAGGCGCAGTTGTCGCAAGTTTTTGAGTCCATCGATCAAAACCGTCTCGATCTCGCATTACAACAGATCGAAAACCTCACGCGCGCCTACCCGAACTTCCGTCTCGCACAGCTCGTCAAAGGTGACCTGCTGCTGGCGCGCACGCGGCAAATCCGTGGTTTTGGCAATGTCGCCAATGCGCCCACCGATAAACTGGCCGATCTGCGCGCCGAAGCCATTGCCCGTCTCAAGGCGCAGCGCGACAAACCGGCCGGTGACCGGGTGCCGCGTTATCTGCTGCAAATGCAGCAGGATCAGAAATACGCCATCGTCGTCGATACTAAAAAATCGCGCCTCTATCTGTACCAGAACGAAAAAGGCGCACCGCGTTTCGTCGCGGATTACTACATCAGCCACGGCAAACTCGGTTCGGATAAAGCGCGTGAGGGCGACAAAAAAACACCGCTCGGCGTTTATCACGTCACCTCCAGTCTGCCTCGCCAGAAACTCGGTGATTTCTACGGCCCGGGCGCTTTCCCGATCAGTTATCCCAACGAATGGGACAAACGCAATGGCCGCAATGGTCACGGAATCTGGCTGCACGGCACGCCATCCGACACCTACTCACGCCCCCCCAAGGCCTCCGATGGCTGCGTGGTGCTCTCTAACCAGGATCTCAACGCCCTCTCGAAAAACCTGCAGATCGGCCTGACGCCCGTCATCATCAGTGACAACATCGAGTGGCTGTCCATGGACGAATGGCACAGCGAACGCGATGCGTTACAAAAAGAGCTCAATCTGTGGCGTAGCGACTGGGAAAGCATGGATGTTGACCGCTATCTGAGCCATTACTCAACCCGCTTCAGCAGCGACGAGCAGAATCTTGCCCAATGGAGCGCGCACAAACGCAAAGTGGCCGAAGGCAAGCAATGGGTCAAGGTCGCCACCGAGAACACGAGCATGTTCCGCAACCCGGGCAAAGATGAAATCGTCGTGGTTACATTCGAACAGAACTACCGCAGCAGCAACCTTTCCAATGTCATGAAAAAACGTCAGTACTGGCAAAAGGAAAATGGCCGCTGGAAGATCATCTACGAAGGTTCTGCCTGATTTTAAACTTTGCCGCATCCGCAATGCTGCACATGCCGCACATGCCGCATATGCCACACACGCTGCTGAAAGCCCCCATCCCGATGAAACGACTGCTATTACTGGCTACGGCCCTCTTCCTGAACCTCCTGACCTTCCCGGCATCTGGCGCAGCAGGCTACCCGACCGTCGAAATGAAAACCAGCCAGGGAACCGTGCTCATCGAGCTCTATCCTGACAAAGCCCCCAAAAGCGTCGCCAACTTTCTGGCTTATATCAAGGACGGTTTCTACAACCACACGATTTTTCATCGTGTCATCGACAACTTCATGATTCAGGGCGGCGGTTTCACCCAGGACATGAAAGAGAAACCCGCACGCGCCCCGATCGAAAACGAAGCCAAAAACGGCCTCAAGAACGCCGTCGGCACGCTGGCCATGGCACGCACCAATGACCCGCACTCGGCCACTGCCCAGTTTTATATCAACCTCATCGACAACCGCTCACTCGACCATCCCAGCTTCGATGGCTGGGGCTATGCCGTATTCGGCAAAGTCACCCAGGGCTTCGATGTCGTGCAAAAAATTGGCAAAACCAGAACGGGCGTCAGCGGCATGTATCGCGACGTTCCCCAGACACCTGTCATTATCGAATCTGTCCGCCTGTTACCCGAAGCCCGATAACAGGCGTCGCCCATGCTTTCCGAATCGCCCCGAACCGTTCCGAACATTACTCAAACCTGAAGGACCACCGCTCATGATCAAACTGCAAACCAATTACGGCGACATCACCCTCGAACTCGACGCCGAAAAAGCACCGGAAACCGTGAAAAATTTCCTCGCTTATGTAGAAGCCGGGCATTACGATGGCACGATTTTTCACCGCGTCATCGACGGCTTCATGGTTCAAGGGGGTGGGTTTACTGCAGACATGCAGCAAAAGCCGACGCAAGCTCCCGTCAAGAACGAAGCTGACAACGGTCTCAAGAACACCCGCTACACCGTAGCCATGGCACGCACCAACGATCCGCACTCGGCCACGGCTCAATTCTTCATCAACATTGCCGACAACGGCTTCCTCGATTTCAAATCGCCTACCGGTAACGGCTGGGGTTATTGCGTATTCGGCAAAGTTGTCGAAGGCAATGACGTGGTTGACAAGATCAAGGACGTCCCCACCGGCAACAAAGGCCACCACCAAGACGTCCCCGTTGAAAACGTGGTCATCGAAAGCGCCAAGGTCATCTGAAGCCCGGAAACCTGCGCTCACGAACCTGAAGAGACGGGAACGATGCCATGGAACAGCCTGACGACCTGTTCCATTTCCTTCAGTGACTGCACTTTCCACGCAAGCCCCCCTCTGTGACCACTCCTTCGTTGACCGACATCCTCATTCGTGAATTTGCCACCGTAGTGCCCGATGCGCTCCTCGGCAAAACGGCAGAACTGACAGCAAGTTCGGCCACACACCCCCATCCTCCGACGCTTCGCACGTCCGCCGCACCGGATCATTCCAGCGACGACCTGAAATTCCAGATACTGCTCAGAGCCCTGCCCGTCGGCGTGACGATCACCGATACCCAGGGCAACCTGCTGGCCGCAAACCCTGCCTTTACCCAACAACTGGGTATGACGGATGCTTCTATCGAACATCTGGAGGACGCCTTCACGCAAGATGAAGTGGCCTTCATATATCCTGATGGTCAAACAACATCCCTGAGAGGATGGATGCAGTCGCACGCGCTAAATCATGGTTGCATGACAGAGGAGGTTGAAATGGGGGTACGCCGTAAAGACGCCAGTGTTGCCTGCACAAGCCTGCTGGCCAGACCTGTTCCACTGGACAAGCATCACATCGCAACCATCTATCAAGACCTCGCCGAAGCCAGCCGTCTCAAAGAAATCCAGCAACACCTCGAACATCTGGCGCACCACGACTCATTAACCCATTTACCCAATCGTACCCTGCTGACCGACCGCCTCAATCAGGCCATCGCCATTGCCCGGCGCAACACCACCACCCTGGCGGTATGCCACCTCGATCTCGACAACTTCAAGGACATCAACGAAGTTCATGGCCACAGCCTGGGGGACACCCTGCTCAAGGAACTTGGGCAACGCATCAAGGGCAGCCTGCGCGGCGGCGACACCATCGCCCGCATCGGTGGCGACGAATTCCTCCTGCTACTCGGGGAAATCGAAGATCACAACGAACTGGAACAAACCCTGGCGCGCATCCTGGGCATCATCGCCACCCCTTTCAGCATTGCCGGCCACACCCTGCAGGTTTCGGCCAGTATGGGTGTCACCATCGCCCCCGACGACAGCACCGACCCAGACACCCTGCTGCGCCACGCCGACCAGGCCATGTACGTGGCCAAACAGGAAGGCAATAACCGCTACTGCCTGTTCGACATTGAAAAAGATCTCCGCGCACGCAAGCAGCGCGACACCCAGATGCGGATCGCCCAAGCCCTCGAAAATGGCGAATTCCGGTTGTACTATCAACCCAAAGTTAATATGCGATCGGGCAAGATCACCGGCTTTGAAGCCCTGATCCGCTGGCAGCATCCCGAACGTGGCCTGTTGCTGCCACATGAATTCCTGCCGCAAACTGAAGGCCACTACACCAGCATCGCCATCGGTGAGTGGGTCATGGAAGAAGGGCTACGCCAGGTCTGCCTGTGGGCAAAAAACGGGCTGCAAATGCCGGTCAGCGTCAATATCGCCGCTCATCACCTCCAGCATCCCGGTTTTATCCCGCACCTGACACAACTGCTCGAAAAGCTCGGCAGCGCGCACCCGCAACTGCAACCCCACTGGCTGGAACTGGAAATTCTGGAAACCGCCGCACTCGGCGACATGATCTACGTCGGCAAGGTCATCGACGCCTGCCGCGAACTGGGCATCAGCTTTGCCCTGGACGATTTTGGTACGGGCTATTCATCACTCACCTACCTCAAACAACTGAAAGCCGGCACGCTGAAAATCGATCAGTCTTTTGTTCGTGACATGCTCGAAAACAGCGACGACCTGGCGATCGTCGAAGGCGTCGTCGGCCTGACCACCGCCTTCCGCCGTAAAGTCATTGCAGAAGGCGTCGAAACCATCCAGCACGGCATGATGCTCATGCACCTGGGTTGCGACCTCGCCCAAGGCTTCGGCATCGCCCGCCCCATGCCCGCCAGCGAAGTCCCGCTCTGGGTCGCCTCGTTCCAGCCCCCCGCCGCCTGGTGCGACAGCCTGTCTCACCCCTGGCAACGGGAAGACTTTCCGCTGCTAGCCGTTGAATTTGATCACCAACTCTGGGTCGATAAACTGCTCGCCCTGCTGCAACAACCCACTGCATCCTCCGCAAGCCACGCACCCAGCGCATCCAGCGAATTTAGCGACGCATTTTTCGACCCCACACTCGGTCGCTTTGGGGTCTGGTATCAAGCACAGGGGGCTGCCAAGTTTGGCCACATGCGTGAATTCACGGCGGTCGG
Source organism: Sterolibacterium sp. (assembly GCA_018061005.1). Classification (GTDB taxonomy): domain Bacteria; phylum Pseudomonadota; class Gammaproteobacteria; order Burkholderiales; family Rhodocyclaceae; genus Sterolibacterium. The sequence goes on from JAGOVA010000062.1 coordinate 8,995, forward strand.
CAAAATTCACGAACACGTCTACCGCCTCGGCCAACGCATCGCCCGCCTGCATTTCGACAACCAGCCTCACCTGGCTGCAGAACTGATCAGCCACCTGCATTCCGCCAACGAAGATTTCTTCGACGGCCTCAGCGAATTACGCCAGGAAATGGCCAACCTGACCGAAATGCCACCCACCCACTGGTCGCAAATTCATAGCGCCTGAGACTCACCCTCCCCCTTCATTGCGTGCATGGGCAATCCCGTTTCATTCTTCATTTCCGATCTGCATCTGTGCCCGACCCGACCGGCCATCGCCGATCTGTTCTGTCACTTTCTGAATGAACAGACCCCGCAGGCCGACGCGCTCTACATTCTTGGCGACCTTTTCGAATACTGGGCGGGCGACGACGACCTCGATGACCCGTTCAACGCGCGCATCGGCAACGCCCTGCGGAACTGCGCTGCCACCACCCCCATCTATCTGCTGGTCGGCAACCGCGACCTCCTGATCGGCGCCGACTTCGCTCGTGCCAGCCACGTCACCCTGCTCGACGAACCGACGCGCATTCCCTCCAGCGGAATCACCGCACCCACCCTGCTGATGCACGGCGACACCCTCTGCAGCGATGACATCGCTTACCAGAACTTCCGCACACTCGTTCGCACCCCCGCCTGGCGCAACGAATTTCTCGCCCGCCCGCTGGCCGAGCGTAAAACCCAGATCGAAGCCCTGCGTCGGCGCAGCGAAGAAGAAAAACAGATCAAGCCAGCCGCCCTCATGGACGCAAACCCTGACACCGTCGCCGCGACATTCCGCGCCCACGGCTACCCGCGCCTGATCCACGGACACACCCATCGTCAGGCGCATCATCTCCATTCCGTCGACGGCCACGCTTGCGAACGCTGGGTACTCGGCGACTGGCATGACAGCGGCAACTACCTGATACTCGATCAGCACGGCTGCCGTTTCCGAGAACTGTCGCTACCAGCGTAAAATCCGCCCTTTCGCTTTCATCGGGGCCTCCCGGTCTCTTCGCCCTCCCCGCCCATGACTGCCGCGCTTGATCTGCTGCACTCCATCTTCGGTTACAGTGCCTTTCGTGGCGCGCAGGCCGAAATCATCGATCGCGTCGTCCAGGGCGGCGATGCCCTGGTGCTGATGCCCACCGGCGGTGGTAAATCACTGTGTTACCAGATCCCCGCCCTGCTGCGTCCCGGCTGCGCCATCGTCATCTCGCCGCTGATCGCCCTGATGCAGGATCAGGTCGACGCCCTCCTGCAGGCCGGCGTTCGCGCCGCCTTCCTCAACTCATCACAAAACTTCAACACCGCACTCGCCACTGAACAGCGACTGCTCACGGGCGAACTCGATCTGCTGTACGTCGCCCCGGAACGCCTGCTCACCGAGCGTTTTATCAACCTGCTTGACCGTCTCGACCATAACGGGAAACTCGCCCTGTTTGCCATCGACGAAGCCCACTGCGTCTCGCAATGGGGACATGACTTCCGCCCGGAGTACATCCAGCTCTCGACACTGCACGAACGCTACCCGAACATCCCGCGCATCGCCCTCACCGCAACGGCCGACGAACTCACCCGCAGCGAAATCAAAAGCCGTCTGGGGCTCGAAAGCGCACGCACCTTCATCAGCAGCTTTGACCGCCCCAACATCCGCTACACCATTGTCGAGCGCGACACTCCCCGCCAGCAACTGCTCGAATTCCTCGCCGATCACCGCGACGAAGCCGGCATCGTCTATTGCCTGTCGCGCAAGAAAGTCGATGAAACCGCCGTCTGGCTCAATCAGCAAGGCATCGACGCCCTGCCTTACCACGCAGGCATGAGCACCGAACAACGCCGCGAACACCAGCAACGCTTTGTTCGCGACGAAGGCATCGTCATGGTCGCCACCATCGCCTTTGGCATGGGCATCGACAAACCTGACGTGCGCTTCGTCGCCCATCTCGACCTGCCCAAAAGCCTCGAAGCCTACTATCAGGAAACCGGCCGCGCCGGCCGCGATGGTGAACCCGCCGTCGCCTGGATGACCTACGGCCTCAACGATGTTGTCATTCATCGACAACGTATCGACGAATCTGCCGCGCCCGATGAACAAAAACGCATCGAACGACAAAAACTCGATGCCATGCTCGCCTACTGTGAAGCCGCAGGCTGCCGCCGTACCGTGCTGCTCAACTACTTCGGCGAAACCGCCGCCGCCTGCCACAACTGCGACACCTGCCTCTCCCCCCCTGAACTCTGGGACGGCACCATCGCCGCACAAAAACTGCTCTCCGCCGCCATCCGCAGCGGGCAACGTTACGGCGCAGGCCACCTGATCGACATCCTGCGCGGCAAACGCAGCGAAAAAGTCGTGCAATCCCAGCACGACCAACTCTCCACCTTCGGCATCGGCCAGGAACTCGACGAATCCGCCTGGCGCGGTATCGCGCGCCAGCTCCTCGCGGCCGGATTACTGCACGCCGACCCCCAGCGCTATGGCGGCCTGACCCTGACCGAAGCCGCACGCCCGGTACTCAAAGGCGAAACCACCCTGATGCTGCGTCGTCCGGCTCCCCAGCGCAAATCCAGCAAAGCTGCACGCCTCAAAGCGCAAAGAACACAAGGCGCGATGGCTACCCAGCACACGGCATCGCAGGCTGACGACCCGTTCTTTCAAACACTCCGCGCCTGGCGCGCCCGCCTCGCCCGCGAACAAAACCTGCCCGCCTACGTCATCCTGCACGACAAAACCCTGCACGAAATCGCCGCACTACGCCCCACATCGCTCGAAGCACTGGCAGAAATCAGCGGCATCGGTGAAGCCAAAGTGCAGCGCTACGGCGCACAAATCCTCGCAACGCTGAAAGAGGCGTAAATTGCCGTCCCACCGTCTATTGTCATCACAGGCCATCGCAGACCATCTCGATGGCAACGAAAAGCAAGACATCCATCACGCAACGGCCTGGATCCCTGGCCGGCCATCCAAACAGGCTGTTAGACTAAAACCCACAACGAAATCACGGAACCACAAACCCCACGTCTACGGAACACCTCATCCTGCTGAAAATGCGCAACGATTTACGTTATCTGTTGAATCAGGATCGCAGCCTGCTGCCGATGATCGCAGGCATGATGGTTCTTGCCTTCGTGCTCTCCCATTACCTGCCCTGGCTTGCCGGGACGATACTGGCTGCCCTGGTGGGTGTGGTCACGCTGCTGGCCATGGTGTTGCAACGCACCCTGCGCCTGCTCAACAGCGAACGCCTGCAAGCCGAGCAGGCTTTGCAGGCCGAACACACTCGAGCACAGGACTATCTTGATACGGCGAATGTCCTCATTACCTCGCTCGATCGTCATGGCCGCATACTGGCCATCAACCACAAGGGTTGCCAGTTACTTGGAAAATCGCCATCACAACTCATCGGCCAGGAGTGGCCAGAATACGCACATCACGGCACTGAGCGGGAGATGGCTCACACCTCCTACGAAAGACTTATGAAGGATGAACTGCCTTTTGCCGAGTACTACGAAAGCATCCTGGCCAACACCATCGGCCAGCGCATACCCATGGCCTGGCATCTCACCCTGATCCGCGACGGACAAAACACGCCTTGCGGCCTGTTCATCGTGGGCACCAACATTGCCGAACAAAAACGGATCGAACGTGAATTCAAGGGAGGCATCCGCAACCTTGAAGAAAAGGTCAGCAAGAACACCTCCGACATTGAAGTACTCAACCGGCGCCTCACCCTGGCCACCCGCGCGGCCAACATGGGGGTCTGGGAGTGGGATATCGCCACCAACCAGATTTTCTGGAACGAGCAGATGTCGTTCATCTACGGCATTCCGCATATCGCCATCGCACCGGCTGCCGAGCGCATGCGCGCTGTCGTCCCCGAAGACCTCGCCTTTATCGAAAACAATTATCGAACCATTGTTTCCAGCAGCCATGAGCAAAACCCGGGGGAGTCCGGTGAATATCGCATCACCCGCCCCAGTGGCGAAATACGCCACATTTACTCCACAGGCACCGTCGAACGCGACAAGCAGGGCAAGGTCACGCGGGCAGTGGGCGTCAATCTGGACATCACCACTCATCGCCAAACGGAAAAGGAACTGCGCGAAGCGAAAGAAGTGGCTGAAGCGTCGGATCATGCCAAAAGCGAATTTCTCGCCAACGTCACGCATGAGCTACGCACGCCACTGAGCGCGATCCTGGGCATAACGGAAATGGCCTGCGAAAGAAGCACCGACGAACAACAGCGCGATCAACTGAACAAGGTGCTGCTGGCAGGCAACCATCTGCATCATGTCATCAACGACCTGCTGGATCTGTCAAAAATTTCCGCCCGGCAACTGCATATCGAAAGCATATCCTTCAGCCCGCGCGCGATGCTGCATCGCTGCCTTGACATCATGTCGCATCGCGCCAAAACCAAAGGGCTGAGCCTACGCATCACCATCGATGACAGCCTGCCGGATCAGGTACTGGGCGACCAGAGCCGCATCGAACAGATCCTCATCAATCTCATCGGCAACGCCATCAAATTTACCGCGAGCGGACGGGTTGAACTCTGCGCCCTCGTGAATCCCCCCGGGGTTGCCACACCATCCCGCCCGCCCAGCCTGTCGCTGGCGATCCAGGTCAAGGACACCGGCATCGGTATCGCCAAAACCGATCTTGACCGGCTGTTCCTGCCCTTTCATCAGGCCGACACCAGCATCAGCCGCCGCTTCGGTGGCTCAGGTCTGGGCTTGTCCATCAGCAAACAGCTTGCCGAACTGATGGGCGGCGATATCCATGTCACCAGCTTTCCGGGCATCGGCTCGACCTTTACTCTGCACATCAATCTGTTGATTGACGAAACCTGTGCGGCGGCAGCAACAACGATGACGCTACCGCAGCCGCCCACTCGTTCTGCTACGGCCACCGACAGCGCACGGCCGCTGCCGCATTATCATGACACTCGCGTGCTGATCGTCGATGACCAACCGCTCAACCGTGAAATCGTCGAGAACCTGCTGCACAAGATGGGCATCACCACCCATACTGCCGAAAATGGCCAGGAAGCACTGTACATGCTGGAAAGCAGCGGCGTGCACGGCTACGATCTGGTGCTCATGGACATCCAGATGCCTATCATGGATGGCCTCGCGGCCACGCGCGAACTGCGCCGCTGGGCCAGCCAGGACGAACTGCCCATCATCGCCATGACGGCGCATACGCTCGCCCATGAAAAAGAGGCCGCCCTGAAAGCCGGCATGAACGACCACATCGGCAAACCGTTCAACAGCGCGGTGTTCTTCAACATCCTGTCGCAATGGCTCGACCCCGCCAAACAACTCGCCCAGAAGCCGCCT
>JAGOVA010000110.1 GCA_018061005.1 Sterolibacterium sp.
AGATCATGCAGTTTCTGCTGTTTCTGCTGATCTTTCCCTCGTTCGTGCTGTTCGGCCTTGAAGGCTACAACCGTTCCCAGAACAAGGGAGCTGCGGTGGCCCGTGTCGACGGGGTCGACATCACCCAAGCCGAATGGGACTTCGCGCACAAGAACGAAGTCGACCGTGTGCGGGAATCGATGCCGACTCTGGATGTCAAGTTGCTGGACTCACCGGAGGCACGCTACGCAACGCTGGAACGGCTCGTGAGAGATCGCGTGCTGGCTGCAGCGGCCACCAAACTGAAGCTGGTGACCAGCGATGCCAAGCTGGCGCGCGATCTGCAGCAGAATGCGACGATTGCGAGTCTGCGCAAGCCAGATGGCACACTCGACATGGAGCGGTATCGGCAACTGGTGGCAAGCCAAGGCATGACGCCCGAGATGTTCGAAGCACAGGTGCGTGCCGATCTGTCATCCCGCCAGGTCCTGGCGGGCGTCATGGGCAGCGGCTTCACGCCGGCGGTCGAGGCGAACGTCGCATTGAATGCCTTCCTGCAGAAGCGGGAAGTTCAGGTTGCCCGCTTTTCGCCATCCGATTTCGCAGCCAAGGTGACCTTGACGGACGCTGAGATCGAGGCTTTCTACAAACAGAATGAAGCGCTTTTCCAGGCTCCGGAGCAGGCCAGCATCGAGTACGTCGTGCTGGATCTGGAGACGGTCAAGAAATCTCTTGTGGTCAACGAGGCGGATCTGAAAACCTATTACGAACAGAATGCAACTCGCCTCAGCGGGCAGGAGGAACGCCGTGCCAGCCATATCCTGATATCGGCACCGAAAACGGCCAGTGCAGAAGATCGCAAGCGGGCCCGTGCGAAGGCAGACGAATTGCTGGCCGCGGCGCGAAAGGCTCCCGACAGTTTTGCCGATCTGGCCCGGAAGAATTCGCAGGATACCGGCTCCGCGCCAAATGGCGGCGATCTTGATTTTTTTGCCCGTGGTGCCATGGTCAAGGCTTTCGAAGATGCCGTTTTTTCCATGAAGAAGGGGGAGGTCAGCGACGTCGTGGAATCGGAGTTTGGCTATCACATCATTCGATTGACCGATATCAAGGCTCCCAAGGTCCGGACTTTTGAGGAGATGAGAGCCCAGATCGAAAGCGACCTGAAGAAGCAGCAGGCGCAACGCAAGTTCGCCGAGGTGGCCGACGCGTTTACGAACGGTGTTTATGAGCAGGCCGACAGCCTCAAACCCGTAGCGGACCGTCTAAAACTGGAGGTTCAATCCGCAGCCAACGTCACCCGGACACCGGCGCCGGGCGCAAACGGTGTATTGGCCAGCCCGAAGCTGCTCAATGCCATTTTTGCATCCGACGCGGTTGAAAAGAAACGCAACACCGAGGCCGTAGAAACGGCGCCGAACCAACTGGTTTCCGCGCGGATTGTCCAGTACATGCCCGCACGGACCAAGCCGCTTGCCGAAGTCAAGGATGCTGTGCGCGCCCGACTGGTGGCTGAGCGCGGCGCTGAACTGGCGCGCAAGGAGGGGGCTGCCAAACTGGCAGCATGGCAAGCAAATCCTGCTTCGGCAGATCTTCCTGCGCCTTTGACCGTGTCGCGCGAGCAGTCACAGCAGTTCCCGGGCAAGCTGATTGACGCCGTGCTTCGCGCGGATTCCGCCGCCTTGCCGGTGTTGGTCGGTGTCGACCTTGGTGGGCAGGGATATGCCGTGGCGCGCGTCAACAAGGTCATCGACTTCGAAGCGGCGAACGAAGCGGCGCGGCGACAGAATCTGAACCAGTACAACCAGTTGTGGACGGGTGCAGAGAGCCTGGCTTACTTCAACGAATTGAAGCGTCGTTTCAAGGCGGAGATCCTTGCTGCGAAACCGCTCCCCGGGTCAGACAGCGCCTCGCGCAGCTCGGTTCAGTGAGAAGAACCCGCTATAATCGAACGCTTTCGGTGGCTGTAGCTCAGTTGGTAGAGTCCCAGATTGTGATTCTGGTCGTCGTGGGTTCGAGTCCCATCAGCCACCCCATTTAAGCAGACGCCAGCCTTGTGCTGGCGTTGCTGTTTCCGGCCTCGATAGCCGGTGTGCGCGGGCTTGCTCCTGTCAGGGAACTGTCCGCCAGAAAACCCAAAATCCAGCGGCATGAGCACACGGGTATTGATCGCCGGCGGCGGCATTGGCGGCCTGACCGCCGCGCTGGCCTGCGCCAGAGCGGGTTGTGATGTGCGCCTGTTTGAGCGCGCCGCCGAATTTGGCGAAGTCGGGGCGGGGATCCAGATCGGGCCCAATGTTGTTCGCGTTCTACATGGCATGGGTCTGGAACGGGACCTTGCAAGGGTCGCTGCTTTTCCCCATCGTTTGCAGGTGCGCAATGCAGTATCCGGCCGAGAGCTGGGCGTATTGCCGCTCGGCGAGCGTGCGGTCCGGCTCTACGGGGCCCCCTACGCCACCATTCACAGGGCGGATCTGCATGCCTTGCTGCTGCACCCACTTCAGCGAGACGGGGCGGTGCGGCTGGCGCTGGGGAACTGGCTGGCTTCGTACGAGGACCGTGGACGGGTCGTGACCCTGGAGACCACCGAAGGCCTCGAAGTCGAAGGCGATGTGCTGATCGGCGCCGATGGCCTGTGGAGCCGGGTGCGCGAATTGATGCTGAACGACGGGGCTCCTCGTGTTTCCGGGCATCTGGCCTACCGGGCGATGCTGCCACAGCACAGTCTGCCTCAGCACCTGCGAAGCCATCAGGTGACGGCCTGGCTGGGCCCCCGCCTGCACGTGGTGCAATACCCGGTGCGCGGGGGCGACTGGCTCAACGTGGTTGCCATTGTTCACGGCGACATCAACGGCGATCTCCATGGATGGGACCATGGAGCCAATGCAGCCGACCTCCAGCATGCCATGGGTAGCACGTGCCAACCTCTTCAGGAGCTGATCGCGGCGGTGCCCGACTGGCGGCTCTGGGCTTTGTGCGATCGGCATCCCATGCAAGGAGCTTGGCAGCAGGCTCGGGGATTGGTGGCGCTCCTGGGCGACGCCGCGCACCCGATGCGGCCTTACCTTGCGCAAGGCGCTGGCATGGCGATCGAGGACGCCGAACAATTGGGTCGCTCCATCGTCTTGGAGCGCCTCCCGATGGGCGAGCGCTTGCAGCACTACGCGAATCGGCGCTGGCAGCGATGTGCGAGGGTGCAGGCACGCTCGATCCGCAACGGAGAGATCTTCCACTCAGAGGGCATCGTCCGATGGGGTCGCGATGCGGTGCTCAGGGTGTTCGGTGAACGGGTGCTGGATGTTCCCTGGCTCTATGCCGGCCCACGATGAACAAGCGGGCGCTCATAAAGTTGTAGCTGAATATGACCATTCGACGCTGGGATGGTGCCGATTTTTGTCTATAAACTGGTTCGCAGGCTCCAGATTTCCGGAAAAAGCACCACATCCAGCATCTTGCGCAGGTAGCTCACGCCGCCGGTGCCGCCGGTGCCGCGCTTGAAGCCGATCACGCGCTCCACGGTGGTGACATGGCGGAAGCGCCAGAGGCGAAAGGCGTCTTCGAGATCGGTGAGCTCCTCGCCGAGCTGGTAGAGGTCCCAGTGCTGCTTCGGGTTGCGGTACACGGTCAGCCAGGCCTGCTCAACGCCGGGGCTGGCGACGTAGGGCTGGGTCCAGTCGCGCTGCGCATGGCTTTGTGGCACGTCCAGACCACGCCGCGCCAGCAGCTTCAGCGCTTCGTCGTAGAGCGACGGGGCTTCATAGGCAGCCCGCACCTGCTC